>JAEWFK010000131.1 GCA_023388835.1 Pseudomonadota bacterium
CTGAAATCGTGGTCCGACCCCGATTCTTGGAAGACTCTAGTGTTATGCTTGCAAAAAAGAACTCGCCGGCGGCCACATTGCGCACGTTTGCGCCCGCTTTCAGGCCCGGCCGCTCGGTCCGATCCGACATTCGCATCCTTCTATCCTATTTCTCCTGCCATGACTGATTCCATTAAGCATGTGACGGACGCTTCGTTCGAAACCGATGTCTTGAAGTCCGATCTCCCCGTTCTGGTGGATTATTGGGCCGAGTGGTGCGGCCCCTGCAAGATGATCGCTCCGCTGCTTGACGACGCGGCGAACCAGTACCAGGGCCGTGTTACCATTGCCAAGCTCAATGTCGACAACAATCCCGACACAGCCGCGAAGTTCGGCATCCGCGGAATTCCGACCTTGATGCTCTTCAAAGACGGCAAGGCTGCCGCCACCAAAGTCGGTGCCATGTCCAAGTCGCAGCTCACCGCTTTTCTGGACGAATCCCTGTAAAACCGAAACGCTTCCAGCATAACGGTCCCCGTAAATCGCGCGGGCCCCTTCCGGGCCTGCCACCCACCGCAAACCATCCCCCCTCTCTCTTCCCCATCCATGCACCTTAATGAATTAAAGGCACAGCACGTTTCGCAGCTGCTCGAAATGGCTGCCAGTCTGGAAATCGACAACGCCAGCCGGCTGCGCAAGCAAGAACTCATGTTCGCCATCATGAAGAAGCGCGCCAAGCAAGGCGAGCAGATCTTCGGCGACGGCGTGCTGGAAGTGCTGCCCGACGGATTCGGCTTCCTGCGCTCGCCCGACACCTCGTATCTGGCCAGCACAGACGACATCTACATCTCGCCCTCGCAAATTCGCCGCTTCAATCTGCATACCGGCGATTCCATCGAAGGCGAAGTGCGCACGCCCAAGGACGGTGAACGCTATTTCGCGTTGGTGAAGGTGGACAAGGTCAACGGCATGCAGCCGGAGGCCATCAAACACCGCATCATGTTCGAGAACCTCACGCCGCTGCATCCGGACCGCGTGATGACGCTCGAGCGGGACATCAAGAGCGAAGAGAACATCACGGGGCGGATTCTCGACATCTTCGCGCCCTTCGGCAAGGGCCAGCGCGCGCTCATCGTGGCCAGCCCCAAGTCGGGCAAGACGGTCATGATGCAGCACATCGCGCATGCCATCACCACCAACTATCCCGACGCGGTCATGATCGTCCTGTTGGTGGACGAGCGCCCGGAAGAAGTGACGGAAATGCAGCGTACCGTCCGTGGCGAAGTGGTCGCTTCGACCTTCGACGAACCCGCAACGCGCCACGTTCAAGTGGCCGAAATGGTGATCGAGAAGGCCAAGCGGCTGGTTGAATTGAAGAAAGACGTCGTGATCCTGCTGGACTCGATCACACGTCTGGCGCGGGCCTACAACACCGTGGTGCCCGCGTCCGGAAAAGTTCTGACAGGCGGCGTCGACGCCAACGCACTGCAGCGCCCCAAGCGCTTCTTTGGCGCCGCACGAAACCTGGAAGAAGGCGGCTCGCTCACCATCATCGGCACGGCTCTGGTTGAAACCGGCAGCCGCATGGATGAAGTGATCTACGAAGAATTCAAGGGCACGGGCAACAGCGAAGTGCACCTGGAACGCCGTCTGGCCGAGAAGCGCGTCTACCCGGCCATCAACCTGAACAAGTCCGGAACCCGCCGGGAGGAGTTGCTCATCAAGCCCGACCTTTTACAAAAAGTTTGGGTTTTGCGGAAGTTCATTCACGACATGGACGAGATCGAATCGATGGAATTCATCCTGGACAAGATTCGGGCGACAAAGACCAACGCCGAATTTTTCGACATGATGAAGAAATAAGAATGGCACTTCCCAAACTAGATCAATTCCTTGCGGGTATCCAGGCCCGCGATCCCCATCAGCCAGAGTTCATGCAGGCTGTCCACGAGGTCATGGCAAGCCTCTGGCCCTTCATCGAACGCAATCCCCGGTATGCCGAACAAGGCCTGCTCGAGCGCCTGGTCGAACCTGAACGCGCGATCCAGTTTCGCGTGACCTGGGTGGACGACCAAGGCAAGGTGAACGTCAACCGCGCCTTTCGCATCCAGCACAGCTCGGCCATCGGCCCGTACAAGGGCGGCATGCGTTTCCACCCTTCGGTGAACCTGTCCATCCTCAAGTTCCTGGCTTTCGAGCAAACCTTCAAGAATGCGCTCACCACCCTGCCCATGGGCGGCGGCAAGGGCGGCTCCGATTTTGACCCCAAAGGCAAATCGGACGCCGAAGTCATGCGCTTCTGCCAGGCCCTGATGTTTGAACTGTATCGCCACCTCGGCCCCGACACCGACGTGCCGGCCGGCGACATCGGTGTGGGCGCCCGCGAAGTCGGCTTCATGGCCGGCATGATGAAAAAGCTCTCCAATTCGGCAGGCAGCGTCTTCACCGGCAAGGGACTCACCTTTGGCGGCAGCCTGATTCGCCCCGAAGCCACCGGCTACGGCGCCGTGTACTTCGCCGAGGAAATGCTCAAGCACACCCAGCAATCCCTTGAAGGCCTGAAAGTGGCGGTGTCCGGCTCGGGCAACGTTGCGCAGTACGCCATCGAAAAGTGCATGCACATGGGCGCCAAGGTGGTGACCGTTTCCGACTCGCAAGGTTGCGTCGTCGACCCGGCCGGCTTCACACCCCAGAAGCTCGCCGTGCTGTGCCGTGTCAAAAACACGGATCGCGGCCGCATCGAAGACTACGCCAAGGAAGCCAAGCTCCAGTACGAAAGCGGCAAACGCCCCTGGCACGTGCCGGTGGACGTCGCTCTGCCCTGCGCCACCCAGAACGAACTCGATCTGGAAGACGCCCGTACGCTCATCAAGAATGGCGTTCGTTGCGTGGCGGAAGGCGCGAACATGCCCACCAGCCTGGAAGCCGCTCACGCCTTCATCGAGGCCGGCATTCTGTATGCGCCGGGCAAGGCGAGCAACGCCGGCGGCGTGGCCGTATCGGGCCTGGAAATGAGCCAGAACGCGCAGCGCCTGTGCTGGACGCGCGATCAAGTGGACACCAAGCTGCATGCCATCATGCGCGACATCCACGAGAATTGCGTACGCCATGCTCCCGAAGGCAAGGCCGTCAATTACGTAGACGGTGCGAACATCGCCGGCTTCGTGAAAGTGGCTGACGCAATGCTGCAGCAAGGCGTCTTCTGATTCCCTGCCAGTGACGGAAACAGGGTGTCCGGCAGGGTGCCCTTTTCCCCCTACTGCTTCGGTGACGTCGTGACCGCATCAATCTGCGGGTCATCAAGATCACCTTTAATCCGATATTCCACGGCCATGGCCTTGCTCAAGGGATCCTTCAGCAGCCACTGCGTCAGGAACGCCCCCAGGCCAACAATCGGATTCACTGCAATGCCGGCGGCAATGGCCGCGCCGCTCACATCCAGATTCGGCACCACCACCGCGTAAAGATCCAGCGCTTCTTTCGGCAGGTCCACATCGCCCGCGATCACAATCGTGCCCACAGGCCCCGCCACGCGATAATTCTCGCTATGCAGGACGCCTTCGTTGATTTTGATGTGGCCTTGCAAGGTATCGAACGGAAAGCCCTGCTTGATGAGCCCCGCCGGATTCCATTCCAGCGTCGCCAGGCGTTTTACAGACTGCAAGGACAGCAGCTCCAGCAACCGCGCCGAGCGCGAACCAAGATTGAGCAAGCGCCCCTTGGCCAGATCGACCTGCAGATCGCCTTGCAGCGCCGAACGTTCAAAACGCCAAGGAATGTCGCGCCATTCGATATAGCCTTCCACTTGACCATGCCCGCCTTGCATGACGGCCTTGAAGCCGGCGTGCTCCAGGTAGGAGCCCAGATCATCGAACAGCGCGCTCGCCTGAATGCGCAACCCGCGTTCCGGTCCCTCCAGGCGCCACACGCCGCTTCCCTTCAGACTGGCATGCGGGCTTTTGAGATTGAGCTGTTCCAGCTTCCAGATCCTTCCCTGCGCCTCGTTCACGCCGACCAGTGAAATCGAGCCCACTTCACGCCCATAGAGGCTCAGCCTGTCGACGTTCAGGCGCACGGCAGGAATGTTGACCTTTTCATCCAGCTTGAACAAGGGGGGCTCGTCCGTATCGGCTCCCGGTACGCCTTCCCGCCCTGGTTCTCCTGCCCGCTCCCGTTCTTGTTGCTCTCCCCGCTCCTGTTCTTGTAACCTTCCCCGCCCCCCTTCTTGAGCCTGTGCGGAGTCGTCAGCGGACGCCGTCCCCACGGCCAGACGCTGGAAGTGGGCTTCGACATCGCCCTGTATGCGGCCCTGGCGCTCCTGCCAGAAAAGCGTGCCGGCCGTCTGGGTGGAGCTGA
>JAEWFK010000024.1 GCA_023388835.1 Pseudomonadota bacterium
CCGCCCATGGCGCGCATCATCTTCGCCATGCCGCCCTTCTTCATCTGCTTCATCATCCCGGACATTTGTTCGTACTGATTCAGCAGACGATTGACTTCCTGAACAGGAACGCCGGCACCCGCCGCAATACGGCGCTTGCGCGAGGCTTTCAGCAGCTCGGGCTTGGAGCGTTCCTGAGCCGTCATCGAATTGAGGATGCCTTCGGTGCGCCGCAACTGCTTCTCGGCCTGGCCGCTCTGCATCTGCTCGGCGGCCGCTGCGAACTGGGCGGGCAGCTTCTGCAGCAATGAACCCATGTCGCCCATTTTCTTGACCTGCTGAAGCTGATCGCGGAAGTCATTCAAGTCGAACTTGTCGCCGGACTTGATCTTCTTGGCGAATTTCTCGGCCTCGGCGATATCGATGTTGCGCTGGGCTTGCTCGACCAGGGACACGATATCGCCCATGCCGAGGACGCGTTGCGCCATCCGTTCCGGATGGAAAGGCTCCAGGCCGTCCATCTTTTCCGAGACCCCCACGAACTTCAGGGGCTTGCCTGTGACGTGCCGCACCGATAAGGCCGCGCCGCCGCGTGCATCGCCGTCGAGCTTCGTCATGACGACGCCGGTCAGCGGCAGTGCATCGGCAAAAGCCCTGGCCACGTTGACGGCATCCTGCCCCTGCATCGCGTCGACCACGAACAGGGTTTCGATCGGCTCCAGAATGTCGTAGAGGCTGCGGATTTCCCGCATCATGGCTTCGTCGATACCCAGTCGACCCGCCGTATCCACAACGAGTACATCGTAGAAATGCCGACGGGCGTGGTCGAGCGCACCGCGCGCGATGGCATCCGGGGTCTGCGAGGGGTCGGACGGCAGAAAGTCGACCTTGACCTGTGCGGCCACCGATTTCAGCTGATCGATCGCGGCGGGACGGTAGACGTCGGCGCTCACGACCAGCACTTTCTTCTTCCCTGTCTTGCGCTCGCCCTGTACGTGGTTGCCTTCGGCCAGCCATTTTGCGAGCTTGCCGGTGGTGGTGGTTTTCCCGGCCCCTTGCAGGCCGGCCATGAGGACTACCGCCGGAGGCTGGGCCGCGAGCGACAGTTCACTGGCTTCAGCGCCCAGGTCGCCCCCCATGAGAGCGGTGAGCTCCTTATGGACGACGCCCACCAGCGCCTGGCCGGGATTCAAGCTGCCCGCGACCTCTTGGCCCAGCGCGCGCTCCTTCACACGCGAAACAAAGTCCCGCACGACCGGCAAGGCCACGTCCGCTTCCAGCAAGGCCATACGCACTTCGCGCAGCATTTCCTGAGTGTTGGACTCGGTCAGACGGGCTTCCCCGCGCATGGTCTTGACGACGCGCGACAGGCGTTGAGTCAGGTTATCGAGCATGGTAGTGGTTTCGCTTAAACTAAACGCTGGTGGAACCAGCCTAAAATCATCCGTTTGAACCGAGGCCCAAGGGACTATGTCTGCAGGCATTGTATTTCAGTTGCTCGCCGCGCTGGCCTACGCGCTGCTCGGCGCGGCATGGTGGCGTGTGCTGGCTCAAGGCACTCGGGAAGTCGCCGTCGGGCCCTCGACCCATGTCTTGCTGGTCGCTGCCCTGTTGTTGCAAGCCATCGGCCTGCATCGATCCATGCTGGGGCAGGAAGACGGTCTGCATGTGGGCTGGGCTCTTGCCCTGTCGGCCGCCATCTGGCTGGGCATGCTGATCTTCTGGCTTGAAAACTTCGTGCTGAAGCTCGACGGCCTTCTTCTGGTGCTGCTACCGGCCGCCGCAGTGGCGGCCTTGCTAGGGGGCCTGTTTCCCTACGGGCCGGTGGTACCGCACGGCGACAGTCAATGGCTGCGCACGCATCTCATCATTGCCTTGTGCGCCTACGGCCTCATTGCCGTGGCCACGCTGCATGCGCTTTTCATGGCCGCGCTCGATCGCCGGCTGCACCGCCCGTCAGAAAATGAGAACCGGCATGACCTGGTTGCGCGTGCACTCGATACGCTGCCGCCCCTGCTGGTCCAGGAACAGCTTTTGTTCCGCCTGATCGCCATTGGTTTCGGGGTACTTACGCTCACGGTAATCACGGGCGCGATCGTGTCGCTGCAAATGCTGGGTGTACCCTTCCCTCTCGATCACAAGACCGTCTTCACGCTGCTCGCTTGGCTCACTTTCGGCGGCCTGCTGCTGGGCCGCCATTTCCGGGGCTGGCGCGGCCGCACCGCGCTGCGCTGGACCCTGGTGGGCTTTGCTTTCGTCCTGCTGTCCTATAGTGGCAGCCGCTTTGTTCTCGACGTCCTTATCGGCAGGGGTTGAAACGTGGGAAAAATCCTGTTCTGGTTCGTCGTGATTGTGGTCATCCTGTTTGGCGCCCGCTTGCTTGCACGCAGCGGCGGCAGTGGCCGCCAGCAAAAGCCGACAGGCAAGTTGGGCAAAGCCGCCGCCTCGCCGCCCGATATGAGCCATGCTGAATCGATGGTGCGCTGCGCGCACTGCGGCATCTATATGCCCCGGTCCGAAGCCTTCCTGAGCGACGGCCGTACCTGGTGCGGCGCACAGCACGCCAAGCTCGGACAACGCCAACCGTAAGGCCGCTAGCGGCTTCACACCCTTCATTTCATGCCAAGCAGCGAGAAGCCCGCACTCAGACTCGATCGTCACGGCTGGCTGCAGACCGCAGCCGGTGTCAGCCTGTCGCCTTCTCCGAATCGCGACGCCCGGCCTGCCGGGCAAGACGCTTCCTTGCTGGTGCTGCACAACATCAGCCTGCCTCCTGGCTGCTTCGGCGGGCCGGAAGTCGTCGCTTTCTTCCTGAATCAGCTCGATTACGGCGCGCACCCGTGGCTGGAGCGTTTACGCGACATGCGTGTCTCGGCGCATTTCTTCGTACGCCGGGACGGCAGCATTGTGCAGTTCGTTTCCACCTACGATCGCGCCTGGCACGCCGGCGTATCGAGGTTCGAAGGCCGCGAGCGCTGCAACGACTTTTCCATTGGAATCGAGCTGGAAGGCACCGACACGTGCGCCTATGCTGATGCGCAATATGCGACCCTGCA
>JAEWFK010000075.1 GCA_023388835.1 Pseudomonadota bacterium
AATGGCATTGAGCAGCTGGACCGCAATGCCCGTGATCTGCAGGAAGCCGTGATGTCCATCCGCATGGTGCCCATGGACTACGTCTTCAGCCGCTTCCCTCGCGTCGTGCGCGAAGCCGCCACCCGGATGGGCAAGCAAATTCGCCTGGTCACGCAAGGCGCGGCCACCGAACTGGATAAAAGCCTGATCGAACGGATCATCGACCCGCTCACCCACCTGGTGCGCAACAGCATCGACCACGGTGTCGAATCGCCCGAAAAGCGCCGGGAAGTCGGCAAGAACCCCGAAGGCACGATCACCATGGCAGCCCAGCACCATGGCGGCCAGATCGTCATCGAAGTGCGCGACGACGGCGGTGGCCTGAATCGCGACAAGATCCTGAAGAAAGCCATGCAGCAAGGCTTCCCCGTCAACGAGAACACGCCGGACGAAGAAGTCTGGCCGCTCATTTTCGCGCCGGGCTTCTCCACGGCCGAGCAGGTGACCGAGATCTCGGGACGCGGTGTGGGCATGGACGTCGTGCGCCGCAACATTCAGGGCATGGGCGGGCATATCCAGATCTTCTCCAAGGCGGGAGAAGGCTCCACCATCCGCATCGTTCTACCGCTGACGCTGGCGATTCTCGACGGCATGTCGGTGCGCGTGGGGGAAGAGACCTTCATTCTTCCGCTGAGCAACGTCACGGAATCCATGCAGCCCACGGCCGAGCAGATCCGCGCGATCTCGGAATCCGAACGCGTGATGATGGTGCGCGGCGACTACCTGCCACTGGTGGCGCTGCACGAGATCTTCGACGTCGAGGGCGCCGAAAAGGAAATGACGAAGGCCATTGCCGTCATCCTGCAGGTGCAGGACGTCCGCTTCGCGCTGCTGGTCGATCACCTCATCGGGCAGCACCAGGTCGTGGTCAAGAACCTGGAAGCCAACTACAAGAAGATCCCCGGAGTCTCGGCCGCCACCATTCTGGGCGACGGCAGTGTCGCGCTGATCGTTGACGTATTCGCCCTCATGCAGACTTCCCAGAACCAGCGCCTGGCAACCGTATAGAACCCCACCGAATCCCGGAGAACCTCATGTCCACTCATGTAGACGCCCAGCAATCCGCACTGTCCGAAACGACCGGCCAAGAATATCTGGTCTTCACGCTTGCCGCTCAGGAATACGGCATCGATATCCTGAAGGTGCAGGAGATCCGTGGCTACGATAGCCAGACGGTGACACGCATCGCCAACGTTCCTTCTTTCGTGAAGGGCGTGACCAACCTCCGCGGCGTCATCGTTCCCATCGTCGACATGCGCATCAAGTTCAACCTCGAGAACGTGGAATACAACCATCAGACCGTGGTCGTCATTCTGAACCTCAAGTCGCGCGTGGTCGGCATCGTGGTCGACGGCGTGTCCGACGTGCTGATGCTGCAGAAGTCGCAGATCAGTGCCGCGCCCCAGTTCGGGACTGCGTTCTCCACCGAGTATCTGACCGGTATCGGCACCTTGAATGATCGGATGCTGATCCTCGTTGATATCGAAAAACTCATGACCAGCGACGAAATGGCACTGGTCGAGGCCGCGACCCTCTAAGGATTCCCACCATGCGCAAGTCCTCGCTGGCGTCCAATATGAAGATACGCACCAGCATCATTCTGGTGCTGGTTTTTTACCTGATCATGCTGATCGCGGGGGCCGCGCTGGGAGTGCTGTCGCTGCGGGCAGGCAACGGCTCGCTTGAATCCATTGTGCACAATCAGCGCGGCGGCGCGGCTCTTGCGCAATCGCTAAATGCCTATCGCGATGCGCGCAGCGCCCTCGATCGCGCGGCGGCCGCACGCGTCTTCGGGACCGCTGCACAGGTCGACGCGCTCCTCGTCGAAGGCCGCGGACATTTCGATACCTCCATGAAGGTCTTCGACAGCTTCGTCGAAGAGACCCGGAACACTCAGGTCGGACAAGAGCTCGCCCCGCGCGTGCGAGAAAGCTTCATGGCGCTCATGAACAGCGGCGTCAAGCCCCTGTTCGACATGATCGCCAGCGGAAACGAAGACGAATACCAGCGGGTTCGCGATGGCTCGGTCGCCAAGATGGAACGCGATCTGTTCAGTTCCTGGGGGGCGCTGCGCCAGGCCCAGCAGCTTGCCATCGACACCACCTACCAGAGCGAGGAAGACCAGTACAGCCTGGTGGTCCAGCTCGTGGCGGTGGGCATGCTGGCCTGCTTCGCGATCGCTTTCATCACCTATGCCTTCCTGAACCGAGTCGTCCTGCGCCCCTTGCGCGAGGCCGGCATGCATTTCGATCGCATTGCGGGCGGCGACCTCACCCAGCGCATCCAGGTGGAATCGACCAACGAGATCGGCTCGCTCTATGAGTCCATGCGCCGCATGCAGGAAAGTCTCACGCATATCGTCGGCACCGTGCGCCAGGGTGTGGACGAGATCAACGTCGGGGCGCGCGAGATCTACATGGGCAATACCGACTTGAGCGACCGTACGGAGCAGCAGGCGACCGCTCTGCAACAGACGGCCGCCAGCATGGAGCAGCTCGCCAGCACGGTTCAGCAAAATACCGAACACGCCATAGAAGCCGATCGCGTGGTGAAGGGCGCATCCGAGGTCGCGCAGCGCGGAGGAACGGCGGTGACTGCCGTGGTGGGCACCATGGGCGAGATTTCGGAAAGTTCGCGCCGCATGGCGGAGATTGTTGGCGTGATCGACGGCATTGCCTTTCAGACCAACATTCTTGCGCTGAACGCCGCAGTTGAAGCCGCCCGAGCCGGCGAACAGGGCAAGGGGTTCGCCGTTGTCGCCGGCGAGGTACGCTCCCTGGCCCAGCGCAGCGCGCAGGCCGCCAAGGAAATCAAGCAGCTCATCGACGAGTCGCTGGACAAAGTCTCGGCCGGCGCCCGCCAGGCGGGTGAAGCAGGCGACATCATGACGGATGTCGTGCGCTCGGTCGATACCGTAACGACCATCATGAGCGAGATCGCCACCGCTTCTCACGAACAGGCCGAAGGCATCGGTCAGGTCAACGCGGCGGTTTCCGACATGGACGGCGTAACTCAACAGAACGCGGCCTTGGTCGAGGAAGCGGCGGCGGCGGCCGGTTCGCTCCAGGAACAAGCCAGGCGCCTGACCGAAGTCGTTGCGGTGTTCAAGATCAATGCGAGCGAGGTCATCGACATGGCCTCGGCATCCCTGCCGTCCCGCCGGAATATCGCAAGCGGACCCCGCTCGAACGAGGCCTTGCTCGGCTCCGATGGCACGGCGGGGGCGTTGGCACGCTCCTGAAGCAATGAACCCGATTCAGAACACCCCATCCATTTTCGCCTTGCCCGCTCAAGCGCGGCTGTCACCCGGCGATTTCGAGCACGCGTCCAAGCTGTTGCAGGCGCGTGCCGGCATCGTGCTGGGCGAACATAAGCAGGAAATGGCCGGCCGCACGCTCGCTTTGCGGGCGCATGCGCTGGGCCATGAGTCGGTCCAAGCGTATCTTGACGATCTGTCGCGCAACCCACTCTCGGCCGAATGGGAAATGTTCGTCAATTCCTTCACCATCAACCACACCGCCTTCTTTCGGGAGCAGCATCACTTCGACATCCTGGCTCGCTATGTACGCACGCGCAGCAAGCCGATCTCAATCTGGTGCAGCGCGGCGTCGACGGGAGAGGAGCCGTATTCTATCGCCATGACCTTGCGCGAGACCTGCCCGCAGCCGGATACCGGCGTGTCGATCTGGGCAACCGATATAGACACCGTCGCCATCCAGCGCGCGCGTGAAGGCATCTATCCGCAGGAACGCGTCAAGCCTGTTCCGGAAGCCTGCCTGCACAAGTATTTCCAGCGCGGCACGGGGCGCCGCGCGGGCATGGTGCGCGCGAAAGACAATCTGCGCAATCTCATCGAATTCGGCGTGTTCAATCTTCTTCAGAAAGAATGGCCGGCCCCTGAGAGCTTCGATGCCATCTTCTGCCGCAACACGATGATTTACTTCGACAAGCCGACGCAGACAAAGATTCTTGAGCGTTTCGCCCCTGCCTTGAAGGCAGGAGGGCTGCTCTTTGCGGGCCACTCCGAGAACTTCACCTATCTGACGGACGCCTTCCGCCTTCAAGGCCAGACCGTCTATGTGAAGAAGTGATTGCAGAAGTGAGTGCACCATCAGAAAGAAGTGATGAACAGTTATGACATTGAAAAAGATCCGTGTACTGTGCGTTGACGACTCCGCGCTTGTGCGTGGCCTGATGGTGGAAATCATCAACGGCCATTCAGATATGGAAGTCGTGGCAACGGCGCCCGATCCGCTGGTCGCGCGTGAGCTCATCAAACAGCACAACCCGGACGTCCTCACGCTCGATGTGGAAATGCCTCGCATGGACGGCCTGGATTTCCTGGAGCGTCTGATGCGCCTGCGGCCCATGCCGGTCGTCATGGTCTCCTCACTGACCGAGCGAGGGTCGGAAGTCACCCTGCGCGCTTTGGAACTGGGCGCTGTGGATTTCGTCACCAAGCCCAAGCTGGGCTTGCGCGATGGGCTCATGGAATACAGCGATCTGATCGCTGATAAACTGCGGGCCGCTGCCGCATCGCGGCCGCGCCAGCTGGGTGCGCAACCGCCCCGTCGGCGTATCGTTTCCGCGCAGCCGTTCTCCACGACCGAGAAATTGGTGATGATCGGGGCGTCGACCGGGGGAACCGAAGCGATACGTCAGGTGCTGGAGCCCTTGCCTCACAACAGCCCGGCCATCATGATTACGCAGCACATGCCGGCGGGCTTTACACGGTCCTTCGTCCAGCGCTTGGACAATCTTTGTGCCGTCCAGGTCCACGAGGCCGAGGATGGTCAACGGGTCCTACCCGGGCACGTGTATTTGGCGCCAGGCGGTGTGGCGCACATGAAAGTCGCCCGCTCCGGCGCGAACTATGTGGTAAGGCTCGATTACAGCGAACCTGTGAACCGGCACCGGCCTTCGGTCGATGTCCTTTTCCATTCTGCGGCAGAAGTAGCCGGGCGAAATGCCGTGGGCGTGCTTCTGACGGGTATGGGCAAGGACGGCGCCCAGGGCATGCTGGCCATGAAGCAAGCCGGCGCCCTGACATTTGCGCAAGACGAGGCGAGCTGTGTTGTGTTCGGCATGCCGCGCGAGGCCTTGCATATCGGGGCGGCGGACGCCGCCGTTCCCCTGTCGGAGATCAGTGAACGCATCCTGGCGAGTGCCGGTTCCAGCGTCCAGCGCGTCTGAAGCTGAGAAACCGCGAGCAATCAATTTACTGGAGAGTATCAAGTGGTACAGAAAACCATGAAAATCCTGGTTGTCGATGACTTTCCGACCATGCGTCGGATCATCAAGAACCTCTTGAAGGACCTGGGCTTCGAAAACGTCGACGAAGCCGAAGACGGTGCGATGGGTCTCGAGAAACTTCGCAACGGCAATTTTGAATTCGTCGTTTCGGACTGGAATATGCCCAATATGGACGGTCTGGAGATGCTCAAGGCCATCCGCGCCGATCCTGCGCTTGGCAAGCTGCCGGTACTGATGGTCACGGCCGAAGCCAAGAAGGAAAACATCATTGCCGCCGCCCAGGCCGGCGCCAATGGTTACGTGGTCAAGCCATTCACCGCGGCGACCCTGGAAGAAAAACTGAACAAGATCTTCGAGAAGATCGGGGCCTGAGGGAGGGTCACATGGAAATGCCGGACAATCCCTCGGGGATCAATCCTGACGATCACCTGATTCAGCGGATCGCCCAGCTCACCCGTATGTTGCGCGACAGCATGCGGGAACTCGGCCTCGACCAGGCCGTGAAAGACGCAGCCTATGCCATTCCCGATGCGCGCGACCGTCTGCATTATGTCGCGCGCATGACCGAACAGGCGGCAAACCGGGTGCTGAATGCGGCCGAGAATCTGCAGCCCGTACAGGAAGAGCTTCACAGCCGCGCAGTGGCGCTGGATCGGCGCTGGGATAGCTGGTTCGAACGTCCCGTCGAACTGGACCAGGCGCGCGAGCTGGTCGACGACACGCGTGCCTTGCTCAAGGAAGTTCCCGAAAAGGCGAAGGCGACGCAGGACGCTTTGCTTGAAATCATCATGGCCCAGGACTTCCAGGACCTGACCGGTCAGGTGATCATGAAGATGCTGCATGTGGTCACGGCCATTGAGACCGAGCTTGTGCAAGTGCTGATCGACAGCGTGCCGGCCGAACGCCGCGAAGAGGCGCAAACCCTGTTGAACGGCCCGGAAGTGAATCCGGTCGGCAAGACGGATGTCGTGACGAGCCAGGATCAGGTGGACGACCTGCTGGACAGCCTGGGCTTCTGAAAGCCGGCCGCTGTACGAATGGCCCCTTGCAACGGGGTTTACGCCATTGCTGCAAGTGTTGCTTCCCGTTACCATAGCTGACAGAAAATATACAGTTTCAGCAGAATGGAACGGGAGACAACATGAAGGTCACGACACGCCGTACGATGGGGGTGGGACGTCTGTTGGGTCACTTGCGCAGCGGCAGGGCCACGCTTGCCGACCGGGCGTGGACACTCAGTCCCGTTGCCATACCGTTGGCACGCTTCCTTGCTGATTTACGTCAGCGCTTTGTCGTCATGCGCCAGGCGGCCATCGACATTTCCCTGAATGCGGCGCGGCTCAATGCCCAGACCCGCGCATGCCGGCAAATGTCGCAAGAACAGGTAGACCAGGCTGAAGGGCTCGCACAGCGCAGCGAACAGATCGCCGCCATGTCAGAGCAGACTGCGGCTTCGACTCAGGACATTTCCGCGGTCTTCCACACGCAAAGAACGGTCGCTGAAGAGACCCTCATTCAGCTCAAAGAACTGAATGACCGCATCGGCCGCGTCGTGGGCGACATGCAGGTCTTCTCGGGTGTGGTCGAACAGCTCACCAGGCGCGCCCGTTCGGTCGACGACACCAGCCGCCTCATCAAGGACATCGCGCTTCAAACTCATTTGCTCGCATTGAATGCGGGGGTGGAAGCCGCCCGGGCGGGCGAAGCAGGAAGGGGGTTCGCGGTCGTGGCAAGCGAAGTCGGCAAGCTGGCCGAACGGGTCAATTCGGCCACGGGCGAGATCGTTCAGCACGCGGGCCAGATTCTTTCGCTGGTGTCGGATACGCGCGAGCGCAGCGGGGGCATACAAAAAGAGCTGGATTCTTCAGGCGCGCTGGTGCAGGATTTCATGGGCAGCTTCGACGAACTCGTGCGTGACTTCAGGCATCTTGATCACCGTGTGAAAGAAGTGGCCGATACGGTGCTCCAGGTCAGCTCCACCAACCAGGAAATGTCTTCGTCCATCAGCCGCATTGCGCAGCTGAGCGCCCATGTGCAGAGCCAGCTTAGCGGCATGGTCGATGAAGTGGGCGGCGTGCGGGGCAAATCAGAGCGCCTGCAGGAAATGCTGGCCGCGTTGCGTACCGGCAATACCCCGTTTGACGCCTTGGTGTCGCTGCTGGAAGCCACTGGCCAAGCGGTGGTGGGCGTGCTGCGCGCCGCCAGGGCGCAAGGGTACGACATTCACGACGAAACCTATACCCGCATCCCCGGCAGCAACCCGCCGCGCTACCATACCTCGTACGACCGCATGGTCGATGAGGCCATCACCCGCATCATCGACCATACCCTCGAGCAGTTGGCGGGCGGGTCCTATGCCCTGGCCATGGACCGCAATGGCTATGCGCCGGCGCATAACGGCATCTACTCGCGGCAAGCCACGGGCGAGCTCGACTACGACACTCGCCACTGCCGCAACAAGCGCATCTTCGACGATGTCGTCGCCGAGAACATCACCAGGAATACGCGCGGTGTCCTGTGCCAGACCTATATGCGCGACACCGGCGAAATCATTACCGACATCTCCATGCCGCTCGAAATCGACGGCGTACGCTGGGGTTCTGTCAGGCTGGGCGTCGACTACGTCGTGTACGAAACCGCCATGTCCACCGATCCGCGAATGGTGCATCTCAGCGGCAACGGCAGAACCCATTGAAAATTCCGATTTTTCTCTAAGCTGAATTGCCCGTCATTCGGGCTCTTGCTCTGGCCTTCGTAACGAGGGGTATCGACTAGAATTCACGCTGAATTCCATCAATCTCGTCTGATACTGCATGGCAGAGGACAGCGACCTCGAAAAAACAGAACCGGCCTCTCCGCGGCGCCTGGAAAAGGCGCGTGAAGAAGGCCAAGTCGTCCGTTCGCGAGAGCTGAACACCTTTCTGGTGTTGTCGGCCGGCGTCGGTACACTGTGGATTCTGGGCGGCTTCATGTTTCATAACTTGAGCCAGATCGTGCATCACTCCATGTGGTTCGACCCACTGGTCGGGCGCGATGCGTCGGTCATGGTGACATCGGCGGCGGGCCTGGTCTACCGGGCCCTGCTCACGCTGCTGCCCTTGTTCGGGGTACTCGTCGTGGTGGCGATACTGGCTTCCGTCCTGCTGGGCGGGATGGTGTTTTCTTCCAAGGCATTGCAGCCGAAGTTCGAGCGCATGAATCCGATCAAGGGAATCGGGCGCATGTTCTCCGCGCAGACACTGGTCGAGCTGTTCAAGACATTGGCCAAAGCGCTGGTGATCGGCGGCGTCGGGGTGACCGTCATCACATCGTATCGCGATGAGATGCTGGCGCTCATGCACGCGACACCATCCGAAGCGCTGACCCACGGCATGTCGCTCGTGGCTCTGTGTTGCGCACTCATCATCGCCGCCTTGATTCTGATCGTCATCATCGATGCTCCCTGGCAGCTTTACAGCCACTTCAAGAAGCTGCGCATGTCGCGCCAGGATCTGAAGCAGGAACACAAGGAAAGCGAAGGCGACCCGCATGTGAAAGGCCGCATACGGCAGCAGCAGCGCGCCATGGCGCGGCGGCGCATGATGAGCGAAGTGCCGCACGCCGACGTCGTCGTCACGAACCCGACTCACTATGCCGTGGCACTGCGCTATCAGGAAGGGCGGGGCGGGGCGCCGGTGGTCGTCGCCAAGGGCGCCGGACTGATTGCCGCGCAGATTCGACAAATCGCCGGGGACCATAAAGTGCCATTGCTCAGCGCACCGCCCTTGGCACGGGCGATTTACCATAACGTCGAGCTCGATCGGGAAATTCCTGCCGAGCTGTATTCGGCCGTGGCCGAGGTGCTGGCCTGGGTCTTCCGGTTGCGCACCTGGGCGCCCGGCACGGGGCAGGAACCTGAACCGCCCTCATCATTGAACATTCCGCCCGGCCTGGACCCTGACTCCAGCAAGGCCACGGCATAGGCAACATGAACAATTTCTTCGCCTTACTGAAGCACGGTGGTGCCCAGAACGCACGCATGATGATCGGACCGGTGCTGATTCTCATGGTTCTGGCCATGATGGTCCTACCGCTGCCGCCTTTCCTGCTGGACATGTTTTTCACCTTCAACATCGCCTTGTCGGTGATGATTCTGTTGGTGGCCCTGTTCACGCGCAAGCCGCTGGATTTTGCCGCCTTCCCCACGGTGCTGTTGTTCTCCACGCTCCTGCGGCTCGCGCTGAACGTGGCGTCGACCCGCGTGGTGCTCATGAATGGCCATACGGGGCCGGATGCCGCCGGGAAGGTGATCGAAGCTTTCGGGCATTTTCTGGTGGGCGGCAATTTTGCCGTGGGCCTGATCGTCTTCATCATCCTGGTCATCATCAACTTCGTCGTGATCACCAAGGGTGCGGGGCGTATCGCCGAAGTGGGCGCGCGCTTCACGCTGGACGCGATGCCGGGCAAGCAGATGGCCATCGACGCCGACCTGAACGCCGGCCTCATCGGCGAGGACGATGCGCGCCGACGCCGGCAGGAAGTCGGCCAGGAAGCCGAGTTCTACGGCGCCATGGACGGCGCGAGCAAATTCGTGCGCGGCGATGCCGTGGCGGGGTTGCTGATCATGATCATCAACGTCATCGGCGGGCTGATCATCGGCGTGGGCCAGCACAGCTTGTCCTTCGGCCAGGCAGCCGAGGTTTACACGCTGCTGACCATCGGCGACGGCCTGGTTGCGCAGATTCCGGCCCTGATCATTTCGACGGCGGCCGGTGTGGTGGTCTCGCGTGTGGCGAACGATGAAGACGTCAGCCAGCAGATGACGGGCGCGCTTTTCAACAACCCCAATGTGCTCTTCATCACGTCGGGCATCATCGGTCTGATGGGTCTGATTCCCAACATGCCGCATGTCGCCTTTCTGTCCTTCGCGATTGTGCTTTCCGGCGCCGGCTGGACGATATTGAAGAAGCAACGCGAGCGCGTGGCAGCCGCTGCGGCCGAACCGGCGCAGAAGCAGGCTGCGGTCGAAGCTGCCGCGGCCGAAGCCACCTGGGACGACGTCGAGCTGGTCGACCCGCTAGGGCTGGAAGTGGGTTACCGCCTGATTTCGCTGGTCGACCACGCGCAGAACGGCGAACTGCTGCACCGCATACGCAGCCTGCGCAAAAAGTTCGCTCAGGACGTCGGCTTCCTGCCGCCGGTCGTACATATCCGCGACAACCTGGAACTCAAGCCCAACGACTATCGCATCCTGCTCTCCGGCGTGGAAGTCGGGCGGGGTACCTCCACGCCCGGTCAGTGGCTGGCGATCGACCCCGGCGGCGTCTCCATGAAATTGCCGGGCACGCCCACGACGGATCCGGCCTTCGGCCTGCCTGCCATCTGGATCGACGTTTCCCTGCGGGAACAGGCCCAGATCGCCGGGTACACCGTGGTGGACGCCGGTACCGTGGTGGCGACCCACCTCAATCACATCATGCACCGACATGGCGCGCAGCTGCTGGGCCGCCCTGAAGTTCAACAGTTGCTGGAGCACGTGGGCCGCGATGCGCCCAAGCTCGTCGAAGACCTCGTGCCCAAGACGCTATCCCTGGCGGCCTTCCACAAGCTGCTTCGCGGTCTGCTGGAAGAAGAAGTGCCCATCCGCGACATGCGCAGCATCATCGAAACCATCAGCGAGCACGCGCCCCGGCTGGCTGCTCAGAATGCCGCGGGTACCGGTCCGGATCCAGCTGAACTGCTGGCGCTCACCCGCGTGGCGTTGGGTCGCGCGATCTGCCAGCAATGGTTCCCCGGCGACAGCGAAATGCGAGTCATGAGCCTGGAGCCGCGCCTGGAACGTGTATTGACGCAGGCCCTGACCACCAGCGGCGCCATCGAGCCCGGCCTTGCCGACAATCTGCTGCGAGAAGTGGACCGCGCGGTTCAGGAGCAAGAGGCAGCCGGCGAGGTTTCGGTGCTGGTCGTGCCCCCTGTTTTGCGCCCCACGCTGGCGCGCTTCTTGAAGAACCATTTCCCGCAACTTGGTATCCTGTCCAGTATGGAAATACCTGACGACCGGATATTGAAGATGGCGGCAATCATAGGCGGGAGTAGTGCGGCGTGAACATCAGCCGATTCTTCGGAGCGACCAGCCGCGAGGCCATGCGCCAGGTTCGGCTCGCGCTGGGTGCCGATGCACTGATCGTGTCCAACCGCCGGGTGAACGGCGGGGTGGAAATCTTGGCAACCGACGCCACTTCTCTGTCGCAGGCAGAGGCGGCGGCGCCTCAGACACCAGCACCCCCGACGCCAGTGGCCCTGACGCCAGCACCCCTGACACCAGCGGCCCCGACGCCAGCGGCCCCGCCACCAGCACAGCCGGCTGCGTCCGCGGCGCGCCTATCTCCAATGGCGCCAGTACAGCCGGCTGCGTCCGCGGCCCGCCCGTCGCCCATGGCGCCAGTACAGCCGCCTCCGTCCGCGGCGCGTTCGTCTCCAATGGCGCCGGTGGAGCCGCCTCCATCCCCGGCGCGGCCGTTGCCGATGTCTCCAATGTCGCCGATGGGCGCCTACGCTGCTGCCGTGCAGGCCGCCTATGGCTCTTCGGGCGTGCCGGCCGCTCAAGCCCCGGCATCGCCTGCAACACCGCTTCAGCCGACCAGTACGCCGGCGCTACAGACGCCATCTCTGCCGCCTCCGAGCGTTCCGGCACCCCTGGGCGCGTATGCCCAGCCGGAAGGCGCAGAGCAGTCGCCCGACATCATGGACGCCATCGGCGCCATGCGCGGCGCGCTGGAAACCCGAATTGACGAACTTCTGTGGGGCAACCAGTTGCGGCGCGCGCCGCAGGCGGCCACCTTGTTCCAGACTTTGCTGGGCTTTGGCTTCAGCACGGCGTTGCTGAGGGCCATGCTCAAGCGTCTGCCCGAGCAGCTTTCCAGCCGTGCGGCCTTTGAGTGGGCCAGGGAAGAACTCATTTCTCATCTTCCCGTTCCCGCCGCCGAGGACGCCTTGTGGCAGCCCGGGCTGGCACTCGCGTTGGTGGGTCCCACCGGCGTGGGCAAGACCACGACCATCGCCAAACTGGCCGCGCGCTGCGTGCGCCGGTTCGGACCCGATAAGCTCGTGCTGATCACGACGGACACCTACCGCATCGGGGCGCATGAGCAGCTCAAGATCTACGGGCAGATGCTGCGCGTTCCCGTGCACGTGGTGCGTAACGGGAATGAGCTGCGAGAAGTCGTTCAAC
>JAEWFK010000026.1 GCA_023388835.1 Pseudomonadota bacterium
TCAACCGAGATGGCGCGACCGTCGTAGAAAACGACTTCGACCGACATGCCTTCTTCCAGGTAATTCAGGGAATCACCCATGTTATCGGCTTCGACTTCGTACTGGTTGTACTCTTCATCCATGAAGACGTACATGGGGTCGGCGAAATAGGAATAGGTGCATTCCTTGCGATCAAGAAGCACCACTTCGAATTTTTCGTCGGCCTTGTAGACGGATTCGCTCGCGGAACCAGTGAGCAGGTTCTTGAATTTGAGCTTGACGACGGCGGCGTTGCGGCCCGACTTGTTGTATTCGGCCTTCTGGACGACGAGCGGGTCGGCGCCGACCATGATCACGTTACCTACGCGCAATTCCTGTGCGGTTTTCATAAACTTCGTTTACTCCGGGGTATGACTGCTCCGCCAGAACACGCTTTGAAAAGCCGGAGCAAGAACTTGAAAAACCATGTATTTTAGCGTGTTTGGCTAGTTTCTGCGCAAAAGCTTACCAGCCTTGTGGCCAAGTCATCATACGCGGCGAGCCGGCTACACCAGTCGCGAGTCTGTTCACACCAGGTCTTCAGGCCGTTGCCTTTCAGCAACGGAACCAGCGTCGCTCCGACGGCGTGGGCGTCGCCCCGATTCCAGGCCATCATGGCACCTTGCACCTCCTGATCAAAGGGTGAGGCCGCAAGCCAGGCCGCCAGCTTGTCCAGGTGGGCATCCTCTTCCTGCAGATAGGGTTGCCAGATCATGGGCCGGCCCGCCCATAGCGCACGCACCAGCGAATCCTCGCCTCGCACGATGTTCAGATCGCTGCTCCACAGCAGGCGGTCGAAGGTGTCCTGGTCCACGAAAGAGTGCGTATGCAATTGGACGCGGCAGCGCTCGGTGACGACGGGGCCCGGCAGGGCGCCGGGCCAGATGCCTTCGGGAAGCAGAACGAGCGTGTCCCGGCCGGCGGCGCTCAAGGCATGCAGCAGGGCGGGCAAAGGCGCCTGGGGGTAGCAATACACGTAGACCAGGCGGGCGCCGTGTCGCAGTCTGTCCAGCCAGGTCGCATCCACGCCCAGGCGTTCCAGCAAAGCAGGTCGGGCGTCGGGATCCGCAAGCCAGGCATCACGCCGGCTCAGCAGGCCGGGTTCGCGCAGCAAGCCGCCGGTGGATTCACTGAAGCCGGGAAAGAAAAAGAATTTGCGCAGCCCATTGGCCTGGAGGGAAGGCAGCCCGTGGCAGGACGCGACCCAGGCTTCAGCGCTTAGGTATTCCAGGTTGATCCAGAGATTACGGTCGGACATTTGCCCGAGGTAGGCGGCGGGCGGTGAGCAGGCGAACGCTTCGATGACGACATCCGCGGGCGAACAGGCTTCCGGAGCGAGCGGCTGCTGCGTTGGGGACCCGGCAGGCAGGCGATCGTGGTCGTGCCAGTGCCGGATATGCACGGCTTCGACCGTTTGTCGCGCCAAGGACGCCTGCACCCGAGGTGCTATCCGGCTGAAGGTCTTGAGATCGTCCACCCACAAGCGGACGGCTTTGCAGTCTGGCCGCTGGGCGAGCTGGCGTGCAAGCCGCCAGCACACGCCGATATCGCCGTAGTTATCGATCACGCGGCAGAAGATGTCGTATGAGAGCCGCACGATGGGCGCTCCAGTGATTGGACTCCGCTCAGTGGAAGTGCATCGGTTCCATGTCGGTTTCCTCGGGAAGTTCGGGGTGCATCATCTCTCCCAAAGAGTTGGGAAAGAATGGTGCCCCGCAGTCATCGCAAAATTCGGGTGTGTAGATGCCCGGCAGGCGGCGGACTTCTGAGACGCCCAGCTCCTTGAGCAGGGCAGCGAGGGACTCGGGCACGTCGACCTGTGCGCTCTCCACGGCGTCGATAACGGCTTCTTCCTTGCTCAACACCGGCCAGATGCAGCCGTAGATGACCTCGTTTCCCGTACGCGGCGTGAAGCCGATGCGGAATTCTTCCACGCCTGTGCTGCCGCAAGCGGCGATGGCGGCACGCAACTCGGGGCCGGGCAGGTTGGCCGCGGTCTGCAACCAGGTGACGGCCGCACGCAAGGCCATCGGTCGGATGCGGCGGTCCGCCTCGCGATTGGTGGCGTAGTAGGCGTCCGGCAGCAGGACCTCGGTCTGGCAACCAGTGAAAAGCGTGCCGAGAAGGGCGTTGACGCGTTGTTCCCATGCCTGCTGGGCCGCGTCGCGCTGCTCGAGGGCGGAGGCGAGCGGGTCCTGCCATCGGAAGACGGGCCGGCCCCGCGGCACGGCAATGGCGGCGACGGCAAAACGGGCGTCGGCCAGCATGCCTTCAGACTCGGGCTCTTCACGCACGGGGCAGTGCTCGGTGGAACTGCCGACGGCCTGGGCTCCCAGGCGTTGCGCCCATAGCCGGGTTTCCTGGAAAGTCTGCGGCATCTGATCAAAGGTGATAAGGCCGGGCAACATCGCGATGCGACAGTCTTCGGCAGCGATGGTCTCGGCCAGCGCGTTGTGAAGCCCTTCCTGCTGTGCGGCCGTCAGCCGGCCTTCCGGCAGACGATAACGGGTCCAGGCCACGATTGGCGCGGACACCAGCAGAATATCGTAGTCTTTGTCCTGATGAGACAGAACCAGGGATTCGGAGCTTGTTTCGGCCTGTTCGACCAGGATTTCGTAGACGTTGATGTCCTCGTTGACCAGATAGTCCAGGACATCTTCGAGCGTCTTGGATTTCTTGCTGGCCAGCATTTTGGTGATGAGCTGGGCGAGCTGGTCTTCCCAGTAGACGTCTTCCAGACGGCTACCGGAGCGGGCCAGCGCCTGGCCCAGGGAAATCAGACGCTTGGCGTCGCGCGTCAGGCGAATAGCGGGGGTGTCGGGCATACCTGAAACTGAAACCTTGCTTGTTTCCGGGTCCGGAAATCGGACCCGGTCTCCAGTAGTGTAACTCGGCCCCCGCCTGGCTCACGCTGCCAGAAGTTCGCGCAGAACGTATGGCAGGATGCCTCCGTGTACGTAGTAGTCGACTTCAGTAGCCGTGTCGATGCGCAGCAGCATGGCCACTTTCTGTTCGCTGCCGTCGGCGCGGCGGATGGTCAGGGTGACATCCTGCTGGGGACGGATACCGTTCTCAAGACCGGAGATATCGTAGGTCTCTTTGCCGGTGATGCCCAGCGTATCGACCGAATCGTCTCCCTTGAACTGAAGCGGCAGCACGCCCATGCCGACCAGGTTGCTGCGGTGGATGCGCTCGAAACTGCGTGCGACGACGGCTTTCACGCCGAGCAGCTGCGTGCCCTTGGCCGCCCAGTCGCGCGAGGAACCGGTGCCGTATTCTTCGCCGGCAAACACCATGGTCGGGACGCCCGCCTCGACATACTTCATGGCGGCGTCGTAAATGGTGAGTCTTTCGCCGGAGGGTTGGAACAGAGTCTCACCGCCTTCGTAACGGCTGCCGTCGGCAAGAGCCGGGATCATGAGGTTCTTGATGCGTACGTTGGCGAACGTGCCGCGCATCATCACTTCATGGTTTCCGCGGCGCGAGCCGTAGCTATTGAAGTCCTGCTTCATCACGCCGTGCGCCTGCAGCCATTGTCCCGCGGGCGAGGTTTCCTTGATGGAGCCGGCCGGCGAGATGTGGTCGGTAGTGACCGAGTCGCCAAAGATGGCCAACGCTCGGGCGCCGCGCACGACCGGCGTCGCGCCCGGCTGCATGTGGAATCCTTCAAAGAAGGGCGGCTCCGCAATATAGGTGGATTTGGGCCACGTGTAGGTGTCTCCCTCGACGCCTTGGATGTCCTTCCAGAGCTCGCCGGGGTTGCTGGCGATTTCAGCGTAGTTCTTGCGGAAGGTCGCCGGGTCCATCGCGTACTTCAGCAGTTCATTGACTTCTTCGTCCGTCGGCCAGATATCGCCCAGCCACACGTCGCCGTCGCGGCCGCGGGCCACTGGTTGAGTCATGAGGTCCTTGAGGACCGTCCCGGCCAGCGCATAGGCAACCACCAACGGCGGCGAAGCGAGGAAGTTCGCTTTGATGTTCGGATGGATGCGCGCCTCGAAATTCCGGTTGCCGGAAAGCACCGCCGCGCACACCAGGTTGTTCTGAGTGATGGCGTCGTTCAAATCGGGCGTCAGATCGCCGGCGTTTCCGATACAGGTGGTGCAGCCATAGGCCGCGACATTGAAGCCCAGCTGTCTGAGATAGGGCAGCAGCCCGGTTTTCTCGAGATAGGTCGTTACCACCCGCGAACCCGGCGCCAGAGATGTCTTTATATGGGCAGGCACGGTGAGACCGGCTTCCACAGCTTTCTTGGCGAGCAGGCCCGCGGCCAGCAGCACGCTCGGATTCGATGTGTTGGTGCAGGAAGTGATGGCCGCGATCATGATGTCGCCGTGACGCACTTCGGTACCGGCGCTGGATGTATAGGCTTCGTTGATTTTTTCCGCCGGCAGGTTGAAGCCGAGCGCACTACTGTCGCTGAACAGCGAGGTGAAGGTCTGCTTGACGCTATCCAGTTCAATGCGGTCCTGTGGACGCTTGGGGCCCGCCAGGGAGGGACTGACACTGGACAGATCCAGCGTGAGCAGTTGGCTGTAATCGATGCTGTCGGCGGCGGGGACGCCGAACATCTGCTGTGCGCGGAAATAGGCGTTGAGCGCGGCAATCTCTTCGTCGCTGCGCCCCGTGCCCCGGAAATATTCGAGCGTTCGTTCATCGACAGGGAAGAAACCCATGGTCGCGCCGTACTCGGGTGCCATGTTGCCGATGGTGGCGCGATCAGTAACGGACAAGCTGGATGTGCCGGCACCGCAGAACTCGACGAATTTCCCCACGACCTTGTTGCGGCGCAGCATTTCTGTCAGCGTAAGCACCAGGTCGGTCGCAGTGACACCCGGACGCAGTTCTCCCTTGAGTTCGACGCCTACAACGTCGGGCGTGAGGATGTAGACCGGCTGGCCCAGCATGGCGGCTTCAGCTTCGATGCCGCCCACCCCCCAGCCCACCACGCCGATGCCGTTGATCATGGTGGTGTGGCTGTCCGTACCGACGAGCGTATCCGGGTAGTAGAGGTCATTGCGCGCATCATGGTGCACGCCGCGCGCGAGGTGTTCCAGATTGACCTGGTGGACAATGCCGAATCCCGGCGGCACCACGCCAAAGGTCTTGAAGGCTTGCATGCCCCACTTCATGAACTGATAGCGCTCCTGGTTGCGCTTGAATTCCAGCTTCATGTTCAGATCCAGCGCATTCTCTTCCCCGTAGTAGTCGATCATGACCGAGTGGTCGACGACCAGATCCACCGGCACCATGGGTTCAATGCGGCCCGGTTCGGCGTTCATCCGTTGCGCAGTCGAACGCATGGCCGCAATATCCGCCAGCAGCGGGACACCGGTGAAATCCTGCAGTACCACGCGAGCCACCACGAAGGGAATTTCTGTGTCGCGCTTGTCGTTGGGTTTCCACCCCGCCAGCTCGCGCACATGCTTTTCCGTTACCTTCTGGCCGTCGCAATTGCGCAGGACGGATTCGAGCACGACGCGGATGGATACAGGCAGACGTTGCATGTCCACGCCCAGCTCCTTGCCGAGCGCCGGCAGAGAATGGAATCGAGCAGGCTTGTCGCCCAGCTGGAAGGTCTGGAGGGTGTTGAACGGATTGTTCGGCATGTAGAGCTCCATGATGGGGTCCCGTGCCGGGCAGGGACCGGAAGATGGCTGGAGGGTGCCCCGCGTGAACCGGCTTGCGGAGGCTTGCAACGATTTTAGGCTTGACTGTGGAACTCGCGTGCAAGAACGGTTCCACGCTATGAGGCGGGTAAAAATGGGTCAGACCCCGGTTTTCACGATGTGAAAGTCGGGGTCTGACCCATTTTCGATTTTGCCGGGCCGCGAGGCCCGGCAGGGTGGCGCATCAGACGCCGACAGCTTCGGCGATTTCCCGGTATTCGTCGATCTGGTCGAAGTTCAGGTACTGATAGATCTCGTCACCGCTTTCGTTGATGACGCCCATGTCCGCCATGTATTCCTCGCGGGTGGGGATGCGACCCAGACGCGAGCAGATGGCGGCCAGTTCGGCCGAGCCCAGATACACATTGGTGTTCTTGCCCAGACGGTTGGGGAAGTTGCGTGTGCTGGTGGACATGACTGTCGCGCCTTCGCGCACCTGGGCCTGGTTGCCCATGCACAGCGAGCAGCCTGGCATTTCCGTACGTGCGCCGGCTGTGCCGAAGACGCCGTAATGGCCTTCTTCGGTCAGCTGCTGGGCGTCCATCTTGGTAGGCGGAGCCACCCACAGCTTCACAGGGATGTCACGCTTGCCTTCCAGGAGCTTGGATGCTGCGCGGAAGTGGCCGATATTGGTCATGCAGCTGCCGATGAACACCTCATCGATCTTGGCGCCGGCGACATCGGAAAGCGTCTTCACGTCGTCCGGGTCGTTCGGGCAGGCAACGATGGGCTCGACGATCTCGTCCATATTGATCTCGATGATCTCGGCGTACTCGGCATCGGCATCTGGCTCCAGCAGCTTGGGATCGGCCAGCCAGGCTTCCATGGCCTTGATGCGGCGGGCCAGCGAGCGCTCGTCTTCGTAGCCATTGGCGATCATCCACTTGAGCATCACGATGTTGCTATTGATGTACTCGATGATCGGTTCCTTGTTCAGGCGCACGGTACAACCGGCGGCGGAACGTTCGGCCGAAGCGTCGGACAGTTCGAACGCCTGTTCCACTTTGAGTTCGGGCAGGCCCTCGATCTCGAGAATACGCCCGGAGAAGGCGTTCTTCTTGCCCTTCTTTTCAACCGTCAGCAGGCCTTGCTTGATCGCGTAGTAAG
The DNA here is from genome assembly GCA_023388835.1 of Pseudomonadota bacterium. Lineage (GTDB taxonomy): Bacteria > Pseudomonadota > Gammaproteobacteria > Burkholderiales > Burkholderiaceae_B > Yanghanlia. The sequence goes on from JAEWFK010000026.1 coordinate 6,795, forward strand.
GAATTGCGTTGACCAGATCACGCAGCGTGACGCCGGGCTGCAGCGTGCCCTTGAAGCGCACCAGCACGGATTCCGGCATGTCCAGAGGCATGACGCCGGTGGCGGCTGCAAAGGCCACCAGACCGGAGCCGGCCGGGAAGCTGATGCCGATGGGGAAACGGGTGTGCGAGTCGCCGCCCGTGCCCACGGTATCGGGCAACAGCATGCGGTTCAGCCAGCTATGGATCACGCCGTCGCCGGGGCGCAGCGAAATACCGCCGCGCGTGCTGATGAAGTCAGGCAGCGTGTGGTGGGTTTTGACGTCGACGGGCTTGGGATAGGCCGCCGTGTGGCAGAAAGACTGCATGACCAGATCGGCCGAAAAGCCCAGGCAGGCCAGGTCTTTCAACTCGTCGCGGGTCATGGGACCGGTGGTGTCCTGGCTGCCCACGGACGTCATGCGCGGCTCGCAGTAGGTGCCCGGACGCACGCCTTCACCTTCCGGCAGACCGCAGGCGCGGCCCACCATCTTCTGTGCCAGGCTGAAGCCCTTGCCCGAATCGACCGGGTTTTTCGGCAGGCGGAAAAGGGTGGAAGGCGCCAGGCCCAGGGCTTCACGCGCCTTGGCCGTCAGGCCGCGCCCAATGATCAGCGGAATGCGGCCGCCGGCGCGCACTTCGTCGAACAGCACGTCGGACTTGACCTCGAACTCGGAGATCACCACGCCATTCTTGAGCGCCTTGCCTTCATAGGGACGCAGTTCGACGACATCGCCCATTTCCATGCCGGATACGTCGAGCTCGATGGGCAGCGCGCCCGCGTCTTCCATGGTGTTGTAGAAGATCGGGGCAATCTTGCCGCCAAGGCAGACGCCGCCGAAACGCTTGTTCGGCACGTAGGGGATGTCTTCGCCGGTGAACCACAGCACCGAGTTGGTGGCGGACTTGCGGCTGGAGCCGGTGCCGACCACATCGCCGACGTAGGCGACCAGATGGCCCTTTTCCTTCAGCGACTGAATGAAGGCGATGGGACCGCGCTTGCCGTCTTCTTCCGGCTGGAAGGCTGCGCCGTCGCGCTTGTTCTTCAGCATGGCCAGGGCATGCATCGGAATGTCCGGACGTGTCGTGGCGTCGGGAGCGGGTGAGAGATCGTCGGTATTGGTTTCGCCCGGCACCTTGAACACGGTGATGGTCAGGCTGGCAGGCAGTTCAGGACGGGAAGTGAACCATTCGGCGTCGGCCCAACTTTGCAGCACGGCCTTGGCGTTGACGTTGCCGCGGTCGGCCTTTTCCTTGACGTCATGGAAAGCGTCGAACATCAGCAGGGTGTGCTTCAGGGCGTCGGCCGCGACGGAGCCCAGCTCTGCGTTGTCCAGCAGTTCGACCAGGGCGCTGATGTTGTAGCCGCCCAGCATGGTGCCCAGCAGTTCGGTGGCTCGGCGCGCATCGATCAGCGCACAGGTTTCCTTGCCCAGCGCCAGTGCGGCAAGGTAAGAGGCCTTGACCTTGGCGGCGTCGTCGACACCGGCGGGTACACGATGGGTAATCAGATCGATCAGGAACTGTTCCTCGCCGGCAGGCGGATTCTTGAGCAGTTCGATGAGCTCGGCCGTCTGTTTGGCGGACAGCGGCAGGGGAGGGATGCCCAACGCGGCGCGTTCGGCAACGTGTTCACGATATTGTTCCAGCATTTGCTTGCCCTATGAGCGAGGTTTGTAGGAAGGGTTGCCCGGATTGTACGGGCAAAGCGCTCAACTAGGCAAATGTCTTATATCTTATATAAGACCCAAGACTTACAAAAACACCACACTGGGCGCGTGCGGGGAAAAGACGCCGGGCCGTGGCTCAAGGACCGAGAAAAGCGTGGGGTTCAGGCGGCGGGGGGGCGATGCCCGCCCGCTGGGGATTCAGGACGCCAGAAGGTCGTCGTAGGCCCCGCGCTGGCGGCGCATCCAGGCTTGGACGTAGGAGCAGAGCGGACGGACTTTCCACCCTTGTGCCCGGGCGGTGTCAAGCGCCGCCTTGGCAAGATCGGCCGCGATGCCGCGTCCGCCTGCCGCTTCGGGCACGCCGGTGTGGGTGACGATCATCACGCCATCATGCAGTTCGTAATCCAGTACGCAAAGCTGGCCGTCTTCCAGCCATTGGAAGCGTCTGGCGGCGGTATCGTGTTCAATGTTGCGGCTCATTTGTGCTCCGGGAAACGATGACGTGCATCAGACCATTGTAAGCAGGATCATCAGCCACAGGACCAGCAGCGCGATGATGCCCAGGAAGCAGCCGCCCCAGAAGCCGACTACCGGCCAGCGCAGCCGCATTGAGACATCGGTGGGTTCGATCTCGGCCAACAGACGGTTGGCTTCGCCGAACACCCACCACTTTCCGCGCGGAAATGACAGGCGCAAGAAGTAATCGAGCGTGATGGTCAGTTTCGCCGTGGCGGGCATTTGTTCCCAGCGGTACTTCTTCAGATAGGGATGACGCATGGCCGCGTTGATCTGGCGAATGTTCAGGTAAAGGAACAGTGCGGACACCAGGCAGGTGAGTACGCAAGCCACCAGCACGGTGAAGGAAAGGGGCAACAGATAGGTGACGACGGATTCCAGCATAGGCGCAATTAAAACATAAGCGGGGCGGAAGCCGGAGAACGTTGCCGCCACTCACCCCGGCGTATTTCAGGGACGCAGTCCGCTGGTGTAAAGATCGACGTACTCACGTACCGGCATGGCATGCAGCCGGGCCACGTCGTTCGACGCGGCGATTATACGGTCCTGCTGTTCGGCGGAAAAACGGCGGGCGAGATTGCGGCGGAACTTGGCCTGGAGCAGAGGCAGGCCTTCAGACCGGCGCCGGCGATGCCCAAGGGGGTACTCGCAAACTACTTCACGCAGCACCGAGCCGCTCTTCAGCTCCACAGTCAGCGCATTGGCGATGGAGCGCTTGTCCGGGTCGTGATAATCGGCCGTGAAGGCCGGGTCCTCCACACAAGTGATTCGGGCACGCAGGGCATCAATGCGCGGGTCGGCGGCGACCGTGTCTTCGTAATCCCCCGCAGTCAGCCGGCCGAAGATCAGCGGCACGGCGATCATGTATTGCACGCAGTGGTCGCGGTCCGCCGGATTCTGCAACGGCCCCTGCTTGTCGATGATGCGCAGGCAGGCTTCATGAGTGCGCAAGGTGATGCGTTCGATATCCGCTGCGTCATGGCCCAGCGCGGCCAGGTCCTGATGCACCTGCATTGCGCATTCAACGGCTGTCTGCGCATGGAATTCCGCCGGCCATGCGATCTTGAACAACACGTTCTCCATGACGTAGCTGCCGTATGGGCGCTGGAAGCGGAAGGGCTGTCCCCGGAAATGGACATCGTAGAAGCCCCAGGTGGGCGAGGTCAGCGCGGATGGATAGCCCATTTCACCTTTGCCGGCCATCAGCGCAAGCTGTACCGCGCGGCTGGTGGCGTCGCCGGCCGCCCAGCTCTTGCGGCTGCCGGTGTTTGGAGCCTGGCGGTAAGTGCGCAGGCTTTGGCCGTCCACCCATGCCAGCGACAGCGCGTTCAGAAGCTGTGAACGCTCCAGTCCCAGCAAGCGGGACACGACAGCAGTGGACGCAACCTTCACAAGCACCACGTGGTCCAGACCCACCCGGTTGAAGGCGTTTTCCAGGGCGATGCAGCCTTGTATCTCGTGAGCCCGGATCATGGCGTCGAGCACGTCGTGCATCGTGGGGCCCGGTTCGCCGCGCGCGGCGGCACGGCGCGAAAGCCAGTCGGCGGTTGCGAGGATACCGCCCAAGTTGTCGGAAGGGTGTCCCCATTC
>JAEWFK010000027.1 GCA_023388835.1 Pseudomonadota bacterium
CCCAAGGAGGCATACAGTGAATAAGAATCAAGTCGTACAGAGTGGTTCCGAAGGCCGTCGCACATTCATGAAAACCGCCGCTGGCGTAGCCGGTGGCCTGATGTTGCCCACCGTCTCCAGCAACGTATGGGCACAGCAGAAGGAATATCCCGCCCTGGGCAACTATCCCGCGGGTGTGTCCGGGGACTCCGTCGTCGCCGGTCTGACACTGGACCTCACCGGCCCGTACTCCGCCGAAGGCGCCGGCCAGCGCCGTGGCTTTGAACTCGCAGCCGAACTCATCAACAAGGGTGATCCCCGCATCAAGAAGGTTTCCCCGCTGACCAAACAGGGCATCCTTGGCAAGAAGCTGGTGCTCGCAGTAGGCGATGCTGAAACCAAGCCGAACAGCGCCGTGCAGGCTGCGACGCGCTTCATCCGCCAGGATAAGGCCATGATGATTTCCGGCAGCGTCAGCAGTTCGGTGGCCATTGCGCTCCAAAACACGTGCGAACGCGCCAAGACGCTGTACTTCCCCGTCATCAGCGGCTCCAGCGACACCACCGGAAAGGACTGCCGCCGCTATGGCTTCCGTCTTTGCCACCACGCCTATACGGCAGCCAAGGCCATTGCGCCCATCATGGCGCAGGAATACGGCAAGAGCATGAAGGCGGTCTATCTGGTGCCTGACTACAACTACGGCCATTCGATTCATGATCACATGCGCGAGTTCACCGAGGCCCAGGGCTGGACCACCATCGACACGCCGCAGATCCACCCGCTCGGCGCGACCGACTACAGCTCCTGGCTGCTGAACATCGCCAACAGCGGCGCCGACATCATGATCAACCTCGACTACGGGGCTGACGCCGTCAATTCGGCCAAGCAGGCTCACCAGTTCGGCGTTCTCAAGAACATGAAGATGTGCGTGCCTTACATGCCCGCCTACATGCTCGAAGAAGTCGGCCCTGAAATCATGGAAGGCGTCTACGGCACCATGACGTTCTGGCACACCTACGCCGATCAAAGCGAGGTGGCCAAGGACTTCGTTGATGCCTACAAGGAGAAGTACAACGCGCTACCCCGCGATCCGGAGCACAACGCATTCATGACCATGCTGCTTTGGGCCGACGCAATCGAGCGTGCAGGCACCTTCTATCCCGCGGCCGTGGTGGAAGCGCTCGAAGACAGCATCAACCACAAACGTCCTTACACCATGGGCGGCGATGTCTACTTCCGCGCGGAAGATCACGATGGCGCAGCCAACTTCGCCGTGGTGAAGGGCAAGAAGCCATCCGAGATCAAGGACAAGGATGACCTGGTCGAACTCGTCGCCGTGGCCAACGGGGTGGAAACCCTGCCGCCTGTCGGTTATGCCGGCTGCAAGATGTCTCCTGCCGCCTAAGCACGCTCGTCCATTCGGTTCAACCTAAGGCAATAAAGGGGGGCAGGCATGCCTAGCATGAGCCTATTTCTGTCGCAAGTCTTCAATGGCCTCGCGCTGGGGGTGCTGCTCGCCCTCATCGCTGCGGGCCTCACCATCATCTACGGTACGTTGGGGGTTATCAATTTCGCCCACGGCGCACTGTTCGTGGTCGGCGCCTACGCCGGGTTCTCCGTGTTCAGTGCCACGGGATCCTTTGTGCTGGCCGTCATCGGCGCCGCCGTCGTGGCCATGGTCGTAGGGCTGATTATGGAGCGCGGGCTGATCAAGCGGTTCTATCATCGACCTCACGAAGACCAGATACTTGTCACTTTCGGCATCAGTATCGTCATTGTCGAGATCATCCGCGGGATCTATGGTGGGGTCGGGCAGCGTGTTCCGCTTCCTTCCTGGGGTGAAGGGGTGGTCGACATGGGTTTCGTCGTGTACCCCCTGTACCGTATCGAAATTCTCATCATCGCCGCCTCCGTTCTTTTCCTGTGCTGGTTCGTTCTGTACAAGACGCGGCTGGGTCTCATCATCCGTTCCGGCATCGAAGACTCACTGATGGTCCGCCTCTTGGGCATCAATGTGCAGCGCTATTTCATGCTGGTGTTCGGCATTGGCGCAGCCGCGGCCGGTTTCGCGGGCATGATCTACGGGCCCATTGTGTCCATTGTCCCGGACATGGGCTTCCGGGTCCTGATCCAGTCATTCGTGGTGGTGGTGCTTGGCGGCGTGGGTTCTTTCCCCGGCGCGATCCTGGGGGGCCTGATTGCCGGCCAGATCCTCAGCCTCACCTCCCTGTTCAATCCTGTGTATTCCGACGTCATGCTGTTCGCAGCCATGGCGTTGATCCTGATTTTCCGTCCGCAAGGTCTCATGGGCGTGGAGGGTAGAGCATGAGTCAGACCAACGATACCGTCATCCAGGCTAGCCAGGCGCCGGCCGGCGCCTATCTGGACCCTCGTGCGGGGGCCATGCGCCAGCGCTACGGCGTCCTTCTCATCGCTGCCCTGGTCCTGATCGTCGCGCCTTTTGTCGCGCCGATCTTCGGTGCGGGCCCCGATCTGCTCAGCCGCGTGCTGATCTGGGGGCTGTTCGGACTGGGATTCGACCTGCTGTTCGGCTATACGGGCCTCTTGTCCTTCGGGCAGGCGGCCTTCTATGGGACCGGCAGTTTCATTACCGCCTACCTGCTCACCTCCGGCATCATGGACAACATGCTGCTGGCGCTGGTGTGTTCCATCATCGGGGCGTCCATACTGGGCCTGATGATCGGCTACCTTACCCTTAGGCGCAGCGGCATCTACTTCGCCATGAGTACGTTGGCCTTCGCGGAAATGATCTATTTCCTCGAGTTCGGCCCTTTGCGTGACTGGACGGGCGGCGAAAACGGTATCCCGGGGATTCCTGAAGCGTCCATCGACCTGGGCTTCTTCTATATGGCGATCTCCCCGGGCTGGCCCACTTATATTTTCCTGGCCGTGATGTTCTTTCTTGGCTTCGTGGTGGCTCGCCGGATTTCCTTGTCTCCGTTCGGCGTTGTGCTGACGGCCATCCGAGAGAACCCGGAACGCGCCATGGCGGTCGGTCACACCATCCGGCGCTACAAACTGGCGGTGTTCGTCATTGCGGCAGCATATGGCGGTCTGGCCGGCGGGCTGCTGGGACTTTTCCAGGGCTACATGCCGCCGGATGCCTTCAACCTGCATACTTCCGCAGAACTGGTCATTCAGACCGTCATGGGCGGTGCCGGCACGCTGTTCGGGCCCCTGCTCGGTGCACTGATCTGGCTGTATCTATACGAAGTCCTGCAGTTTGTAGAATCGGTCGGCCCGTACTGGCGCCTGATTCTGGGCATTATCTTCGTCGTCCTGGTCACCACCTTCCGCCGAGGCATCTGCGGTGAATTCCTGGCATGGCGCAATCGCCGTATCAGCCGCCGCATGTCTGCTGCGGTGGGCGAACACCGCGGACGCCATGGCATGCTCCCCGCCGGGTCGCTCGTCATGCGCGATGCGCCGTCCATGGGTACGGGGCAGCCTGTGCTGCGCGCCGACAACATCGCCAAGCACTACGGTGGCTTGAAAGCAGTGAAGGGTGTGTCGATCTCCATTCAGGAAGGCGAACTGCGCGGCCTGATCGGTCCCAACGGCGCCGGCAAGTCGACATTCTTCCGTATGCTGGCCGGCGAAATCCAGCCTACTCACGGCAGGGTATTTCTCCGCAACCAGGACATCACCGGTATCGGCGTGACCCAGGTGTGTCAGTTGGGCATGAGCAAGAGTTATCAGGTCAACACCTTGTTCGACCAGCTCACCGTGCGTCAGAACATTCTCATGTCGGTGCTCGGCCAGAAGCGCGGTGCGTTCAAGCTCGATGCGCTCAAGGCGGTCGAGTCCGTAAAGGGGTGCACGGAGCAGGTCGCCGCTGTGCTCGATCTCGTCGAGCTCACGCATCGGGCCGACACGCCCATCCACGAGCTTTCCTATGGGGAAAAGCGGCGCGTTGAGATCGGCCTGGCCCTGGCCACCGGCGCCAACGTCCTTCTGCTCGATGAACCGTTGGCGGGCATGAGCCCCGAAGAGCGGGTGCAGACGGTCGCATTGCTCAAGAATATCCGCAAGGGCAGGACCGTCCTGATCGTCGAACACGACATGGACGCCATGTTCGAGCTCGCGGATCGCATTACCGTACTCTATGACGGCAATTACCTCGCTGAGGGCACGCCGGACGAAATACGCAACAGCAAGGCAGTCCAGGATGCGTATCTGGGCGGCATGGGGGAAGACGAATGAGCCTGCTCGACGTATCCAATGTCAACACGTTCTATGGCGACTCGCACATCCTTTTCGATGTCTCGCTGCATGTCAACGAAAATGAGGTTGTGGCTTTGCTTGGTCGTAACGGGGCGGGCAAGTCCACGCTTCTGAAGACCATCGCCGGGGCGTTGCAGCCCAAGTCCGGCAGGATCACCTTCAATGGCAAGGAGATCCACAACATGGCCACGCACCTCATCGCTCGGGAAGGGGTGCAACTGGTTCCCGAGGAACGCCGCATCATCGGCGGCATCACGGTGCACGAGAACCTTGAGCTCGCGGCGATGACGGCGCCCAACCCCATGTCCTTCGAACGCATCTACCGCACCTTTCCGCGACTGGATGAGCGCCGCAGCAATAAAGGCAGGGAACTTTCGGGTGGCGAACAGCAGATGATCGCCATCGCCAGGGCCATGATCCGAGACGCACGGCTGATCCTGCTCGATGAACCTTTCGAGGGCTTGGCTCCCATCATCGTGCGCGACCTCATGCAGGTTTGCCGTCAGCTGGCCGAGGAAGGGCGCACCGTCATCGTCGTCGAGCAGAACGTGTCGGCGGCCTTGTCCATGGCAAGCCGCGCCTACATGTTGAACACCGGCCATATCGTGTTCAGCGGAACCAGCGAAGAACTGCAGGCCAGACCCGACATCATGAATCGCTACCTCGGCGCGGCGGCCTAGCGCAAGCGCTGTCGCGGCTCCGTCCCTGCGCTCCTTGCGCTGATGTTCGAACGGAGTCCGCGCGGCTGTTCACCTTTTCAGGCGCCGTCCTGCGGCGCCTGTCTGTATCGATGAAGCGCCGCCCACGACGGCGGGAATCATTGGAGGAGCAGTAATGTCGTCTACCATCAACACCATGCTGGTCGAGAATCGGGTTTTCGAACCCTTCGAGGATTTCGCCGCCCGTGCGCGAATCTCCGGCATGGGGCAGTATCGGGCCTTGTGCGATGAAGCCAATAAGGATCCGGAAGGCTTCTGGCGGCGGCTGGCCGAAGGCGGCCTTGTGTGGCGCAAGCCGTTCACGAAGGTGCTCGACGAATCCAACGCACCCTTTTACACCTGGTTCGAAGACGGCGAATTGAACGTGTCCGAGAACTGTCTCGATGTACACCTCAAGAATGGCAACGGCGACAAGACCGCTCTAATCTTCGAGGCCGATGACGGAAAGGTCCAGACCGTAACATACCGGGAGCTGCATGCACGAGTGTGCCGTATCGCCAACGGCATCCGCGCGCAAGGCTACGGGAAGGGCGATCGCGCCATCCTCTACATGCCCATGTCCATAGAAGCCGTGGCCATCATGCAAGCCTGCGCCCGGCTCGGCCTGACCCACTCGGTGGTATTTGGCGGCTTCTCGGCGCGCAGCCTTCATCAGCGCATTGTCGACGTCGGTGCGGCTCTGGTCTTTACAGCGGACGCCCAGCTGCGCGGCGGCCGCCAGATCCCGCTCAAGACGGCCGTCGATGAAGCCCTTTCCTACGAAGGCGCTGATGTCGTTCAGAAGGTCGTGGTCTATCGGCGCGCGGGCTGCGACACCGCCTGGGTCGACGGCCGCGACATGTGGCTGCATGAGCTTGAAGCGGACCAGTCCGAGCAATGCGAGCCCGAATCAGTGGGTGCCGAGCATCCGCTATTCGTGCTTTATACCTCTGGTTCCACGGGCAAGCCCAAGGGCGTCCAGCACTCGTCCGCCGGCTACCTGCTGTGGTCGAAGGTCACGACGGAATGGGTGTTCGATACCCGTCCCGATGACGTCTTCTGGTGCACGGCGGACGTCGGCTGGGTGACGGGCCACACCTACATCACCTATGGCGCACTGGCAGCGGGCCTGACTCAGATTGTGTTCGAAGGCATTCCCACCTACCCGAACGCGGGGCGCTTCTGGGAAATGATTCAACGCCATGGCGTGACGATCTTCTATACCGCCCCCACGGCTATTCGTTCTCTCATCAAGGCGTCTGAGCAGCATCCTGAACATCACCCGAGGCACTACGATCTTTCCAGCCTGCGCTTGCTCGGTTCGGTGGGCGAGCCCATCAATCCCGAGGCCTGGGTGTGGTACTACGAGAATGTGGGGCGTTCGCGCTGCCCGGTGCTGGATACTTGGTGGCAGACCGAGACCGGGGCGCACATGGTGACGCCTTTGCCGGGTGCCACCCCGCTCAAGCCCGGTTCCTGCACCCTACCGCTGCCGGGTATCGACGCCGCGGTGGTCGACGAGGCGGGAAACGAGTTACCGCAAGGTGCTGGAGGGTTGTTGGTGGTCCGGCGCCCATGGCCTGCGATGATCCGAGCCGTATGGGGAGACGACAACCGCTACCGCAACAGCTACTTCCCGCCGGAACTGGGCGGGGCCTATCTCGCGGGCGACAACGCGCAGCGCGACGAAGACGGCTATTTCTGGATTCTCGGCCGCACCGATGACGTGCTCAGCGTGTCTGGTCACCGTTTGGGCGGTACGGAAATCGAATCAGCGCTTGTGGCTCACGAGCTGGTGGCGGAAGCCGCCGTGGTGGGGCGACCCGACGCTACAACCGGCGAGGCCGTGGTCGCCTTCATCATGCTCAAGCAGGCAGCGCCCAGCGGCGACGAAGCCCAAGGTATCGCGACCGAACTGCGAGAATGGGTGTCCCAGCAGGTCGGGCCGATCGCCAAGCCGCGCGATATCCGTTTCGGCAATAGCTTGCCCAAGACGCGCTCGGGCAAGATCATGCGCCGGCTGCTCCGCCTGGTTGCCGAAGGCCGAGACATCGATCAGGACACCTCCACACTGGAAAACCCTGATGTCCTGAAGCAGTTCTCAGGCGTCTATTAGCCAGGCTGGGGTTAATCTCGATGGAGCTTATCCGGGGGGTGACTAGAATCGGTTGAGACATAAGAAGTTGCATTGGAGCCGCCATTCGCGGCTGTTCAAACCGGGAATACGGCTGCTGTGGAGCGGCCGTATTCATGAGTCGGTCAAGGAAGCAACCCGCCATGACGTCATTACGCAATTTCGCAAGCAATACCGACGAAGTATTGATGGGTGGAATGTGTCGCGATTTCACGGACTCCACCCTTATCACGGGGAATGGCCATACCATGGGGGTGCTCAAGCTGCCATTGAGCGGGGCTCTGCTTGTCTCCAGCACACAAGGCCATTGGGTGGTGGGCGCCGGCAGCATCTTATGGGTGGCGCCCTATACGGCCTACAAGGTACGCATGCTTGGCAAGGTGCGTCTGCGTTCCCTGTACCTGAACCCGACCTGCGCCAGTCAGCTGCCCGAACGAAGCAGCATGCTGCGTGTCACCCCGCTCATGCGCGAGCTTATCGCCGAGACCGCCATGTCGGTCGGACCCACTCCCGACCGGCGCTCACGCCTCCTCGTTCAGGCATTACTCGAAGAATTGCACCATAATGGTGCAGGCCAAGCCGAACTGCCCGCGCCGCGCGATACGCGGCTGGTGCGCATCTGCACGCACATCCAGCAGCACCTCGACGACACCAAGACCCTGCAAGAATGGGCCAAGGAGCTGGGTTGCGATCCCCGCACGCTGTATCGGCTTTTTATCCAGGAACTGGGTATGCCTTTTGTCCAATGGCGACAGGTTGTCCGTCTTCGCATCGCCCTGGATTGGCTGAGCGGGGGCAAGTCGGTCGTCGATGTCGCCTTTGATCTGGGTTATCAGAATCAGAGCGCCTTCACTACCATGTTCAAACGCAACATGGGCATGGCGCCCTCGGAATTCATCAAATCCGTTCGCCAAGGTACTGCAGCGGCTCGTTGAAGTGGCGGTCGCTGGATTCGACCGCGCTACGGAGCGTTCAGTTCCAGCGGCCGTTACGGCCGCCTGCGGCATAGCGGCCGGCGCCCAGCATCATGATGACGACCGCCGCAACAAGAAACATGCCTTGAAGCTCCAGGCGCCAACCGCCGCTCGATGTGAATTGCGTCAGATGCCCGCTATGCGCCAGAGCGATCGCTGTCAGCATGTTGATCGCGATAACTGCAGCGGCGCCGCGCGTGAAAACTCCAGCGATCAACAGTATGGGCGCAAGGATTTCGCCGATATAAGCGCCCCAGGCCAGGAAGGCCGGCAAGCCTTTCATGACCAGCATGGCTTCGATGCCGCCGACGCCTTTCGTGATCTTGGCCCAGCCATGCAGCAGGATCAGGATTCCGAGCACCAGGCGCAGCAATAGCTTGGCGAAGTCATCGAGGGCGGTCTGTGACATGTTGGCGGAGCGTGTGTCTACGTGGAAGTTTGCGGAAGGTCGAATGTCTCGAACGAGTCGGGTCCGGGCATTTTCTCGCCCCGGTAGGTCAGGACCAAACCAGGAAATTGCGAGAAGTAAATTTTGAAGTCGTCGTCGCAGGGAATGAGCGTGTCGCCCCGCGCATCGACCAGGATAGCCGTGGGAAGCGCGGAATTGATGACTGCCGCCAGTTCCTCAGTCGTGGCGCCGGTGCTCAGCGGCAGCAATTTTTTTCCGGCGGCCTGGACCGCCAGGACGGCGACGAGGTATTCGTGACTGTAGTCGGCGCAGATGGCAACGGTTGAGCCCGGAGCCGGATCCCGGTTGGCCAATGCCACACTCATGGCTTGTACGGCGGTGGCCAGCTCTGAGTAAGACACGGCGATTTCAGTGTCATCCAGAGCGATATGCTCGCCGAAGTTCTCTGCAATGGAGTCCAGGTATTCAACAGGTGACATGTTCAGGGCTTCCTCGATGCGATGGGCCAGACAAGGTGCCCAGTATAGAGAGTCGACCCGACTGTGTCGTGTCGGACTCCTTAGGGCTTTCCCGGTTGTACGGCATGCCTTCGTTGCGCTGAAGGCAGTGCGGGCTTAATCCAGCGAGATGCCGAGTTCCTTGATGAGGGACTGCCAACGGTCGGTCTCGGCCTTCAGCAAGTCGGCATATTCCGCCGAGGAGTTCCCCACCGGCTGCACGCCGAATTCGATCAGAGTCGAATTCACTTTCGGCTCGTTCAATGCCGCCACCACCTTCTGGTTCAGCGTGTCGATGATTTCCTTGGGAGTAGCCGACGCCACCACCATGCCCACGTGAGCGGCGGCCACGATTTCAGGGTAGCCCAGTTCCGCGAAGGTGGGAACGTCAGGCAATTGCGGAAGGCGCTCAGGATGAGCGACTGCCAATGGCTTTACCTTGCCGCCCTTGATGAAGCCTGCCCCGGCCGCCATGTCCACCATCATGATCGGCACCTGCCCGCCCGCAACGTCTGTGAGAGAGGGGGCGGCACCCTTGTAGGGAATGTGCGTCATCTTCTTCAGATCAAGCTCGTGCTTGAAGAGCTCCATCGCCAGATGGTGGGGACTGCCGGCGCCCGGCGAGGCGAAATCCAGGCCGTTCTGTTCCGAGCGGGCGCGTTCGATGACGTCTTGCACACTGTTGAGTCCGGCGTTCGGATCAGCCACCAAGATCATGGGGAAGCGGCCCAAGAGGGTGACGGGCGCAAGGTCCTTGGCAGGATCGTAGGACAGCTTTGAATAGAGCGCCGGATTGAAGACCAGCGTGCCGTTGTCGGCGGACAGCACCGTGTAGCCGTCAGGCTTGGAGCGGGCGGTATCGGCCGCCGCGATGGCGGTGTTGCCGCCGGGCTTGTTTTCCACCACGACCGACTGGCCGGTCAGCGGGCCAAGCGCATTGCTGATGGTACGCGCCAGGAAATCGGACCCGCCGCCCGCGGCATAGGGGACGATCCAGCGGATGGGCTGATCAGGATAGGCGGCCTGAGAGGGCAGGGCGGTGAAAAGCGGCGCAGCAATGCAGGCGCTGAGCGCGAATGTCTTGAACAACTTCATGGTGTCCCCTAGATGGAATTCTTATGAGCGGTGCGCCGAGTTAATCGGGCCTCCGTTGATCGGATCGGTATCCTATCGGCTTGGATATTCTAAGCGTAAATAGAATACGCACTGCGTAACGTCCGATCAGCAATTACCCTGAATCCCGGGGCCTGTGGCCCAGCGCCTGGCTGATGGCGACGCTTTCCGCCCGGAGGGCCTGGGCGACCGGTCCGCCCGTGTCCGCTTCAAAACTGCCGCTTGCGCCCAGCACGGTCAGCACGGCGGCAAGCCGGTCGGAAAAGTCGAATATGGGCAAGGCGATCGCGCTGATCCCCTGCAGGTTGGTGTCGCGCACCACCGCCATTCCGGCCTCAAGCACATCGCGCTTGAGTGCGTCGATGGGTTGCTTCTTGCCCAGCGTGGCGCGTTGAGCGGCGGAAATGCCCGCGAGCTCATCGCGGGCGAGCTTCTCGACGCGAGTATCGTCAAGGTAAGCGAGAAATACCCGACCCGTGGCTGACCAGAGCAGCGACAGCACCGAACCCACCCGGACGTTCAGCGTGACGGGCAGACCGGGTTCTTCGAAACGGACGATGGTGGGCCCCTTATTGCCCATGACGGCGACGAAGCAGGTCATTTCGAGCGATTGCCGCAGTCGCGCGAGGGCAGGTTCGGCAATGCGCAAGGGATCGGCGAGGCGCATCGCGGCCAAGCCGATCTGAATCGCTTCAGCGCCGAGGGAATACTGCAGGGAAATCGGGTCCTGATTGACCAGGCCTTCTTCCATCATGCTGATCAGGTAGCGGTGGACCTTGGCAGGGTTCTCGTCCACATGGCGCGCCAAGGCCGTGAGACTGGCCCGGCCTCCTAGGCGGCCCAGCGCCTTGAGGAGCACCATGCCAGTAGTGGCCGCCTGCACGCGCTGGCGCCTGTCGCGTTCCGGAACAAGCGTTTCCTTGGAGCTGGAGTTCATGGAGGAAAGTTCGGTAGAGGAAGGGCGAGTATATCGTTCAGGGTTTTTCTTGTGAGACGATTTACGCAGTGCGTGTTAGATTTACGCAAAGTGAAATTAACTTCCCGTCTCTCGGGTCTGGATCGCCCCATGAACAACTTTGCGCATGAACTCTCCGTGTGTCCCGTTTCTCATCAACGACCGCCCCTGGAAGCGGGCGGCTGTCCGCTCCATCGCAAAGCGGCAGAATTCGATCCCTTCCAAGACGCTTACATGGAAGACCCGTCCGAGTTCGTCCGATGGTCGCGGGAAGAGCAGCCGGTCTTCTATAGCCCCAAGCTCGATTACTGGGTGGTCACACGCTACCAGGCAATCAAGGACATCTTCCGTGACCCCATCTCCTTCAGCCCGTCCAACGTGCTGGAGCCGGTCGGCACTCCTCCCGCAGAAGTGAAGGACATTCTCGGCCAGTATGGCTATGCGATGAACCGCACGCTGGTCAACGAAGACGAACCCATGCACATGGCGCGCCGTCGTGTCTTGATGGAGCCCTTCACGCCCGAGCATCTGCGCGAGCATGAACCGATGGTCCGCCGTCTGGTGTCGGAAGCCATAGACCGTTTCATCGACGACGGGCGTGTCGATATCGTCCGCCAGCTGCTGTGGGAGGTCCCGTTCACCGTGGCGCTGCATTTCCTGGGGATCGACGACGACGCGGATCGCGAGACCATGAAGCGTTTTTCCATCGCTCATACTGTGAACGCCTTCGGCCGACCCACGCCCGAGCAACGCGTGGAAATCGCTCATACGGTCGGCCAATTCTGGCAGTTCTCCGGTCAGGTGCTCGAAAAAATGCGCAAGACACCCGACGGTCCGGGGTGGATGCGCTATTCCATACGCCAGCAGAAGAAGCATCCGGACGTGGTCACGGATTCCTATCTGCATTCAATGATGATGGCGATCATTGTCGCCGCCCACGAATCGACTTCGTTTGCTTCAGCCAATGCCATCAAGCTCCTGCTGGAGCACCCGGACGACTGGCGCGACCTCTGCGCGAATCCAGAGCTGATTTCGCCTGCCATGGAGGAATGCCTGCGACATAGCGGTTCCATCGCATCATGGCGACGCCGGGCGACCTGCGATGTCGAAATCGAAGGCGTTCGCGTTCCGGCTGGCGCTCGGCTGCTGCTGGTCGTGAATTCCGCGAATCGCGATCCCGGGCACTTCGGCGACCCCGATCTTTTCGACATCCGCCGCGACAATTCCGTCGAACACCTCACCTTCGGCTTCGGGGCGCATCAGTGCCTGGGCAAGAACATCGGCCGCATGGAGATGCAGATCATCGTGGGCGAGCTCACGCGCCGTCTGCCCCACATGCGGCTTGCAAATCAGACCTTCGACTATGTGCACAACCTGGCTTTCCGCGGCCCCCGCAGCCTGGTGGTGGAGTGGAATCCGTCGCAGAACCCTGAGCGGCGCGATCCTTCGATCCGACACTGGAAGCAGGACGTGCGGCTGGGTGCGCCCTTGGCGAAAAATGTCATCCGCAACCTCCGGGTCGAAAGCATGCGCCGGATTGCCCGGGATACCGTGCTGCTGCGCCTGGTTTCGCCGCACGGCTCGGCCCTGCCGATGTGGACGCCGGGCGCACATATCGATATCGAGTGTGGCGACAGCGACCTGGCGCGGCAATATTCACTATGCGGCGATCCGCAGGACCGTGCGGCGTGGGAAGTGGCCGTGCTGCGCGACCCGGCGAGCCGGGGTGGATCGTGCTGGATACACGAGAACATCAGCTCCGGCGATATGTTGCGTGTGCGAGGCCCGCGCAATCACTTCCGCATGGACGAAAGCCATGGCGGCCGCTATGTCTTCGTGGCCGGCGGCATTGGTATTACGCCCATCATGGCGATGGCC
>JAEWFK010000049.1 GCA_023388835.1 Pseudomonadota bacterium
GTATCGCCGGCTCGCAGGAGGGGCATGTGGGCCTGGTGCACGCACTGGTGCTGGTCGATGCCGACACGGACGCCGTCACGGCGGCGGCCAATGCGTTCGAGGCCGCCCTGGGGAGCGGACGCCGTTACCTGGCAGAGCGGGTGGTCTCGATAGCGGACTTGCTCAGCACCCCCTACGGAGTCGTGGAAGCATTCGTTCAGTCGCTGGAGCGCAGCTTGGACTCTCCGCCCAACGCCTGATCGGACCCAACCGTAGCGGCATTCCATTACAATGCAATTCACATTGAATTAAACATGGCCATGGAAAACAAGACCGCAAGACTCACCGTACTGGTGGATCCTGAGAAGAAAAAGGCATTCGAACAGCTGTGCGCCCGCCAGGATCTGACCCCCTCTCAAGTGGTACGCCGGCTCATACGCGAATATCTGGCCGAGCATGGCGTTGAATACGTGCCGGCCGGAACGAAGGCTCCCAAACCCTGACTGTGCGGGCCGACGGGAATCATTCCTGCAGACTGGCTTCCTCGCCGTTGAGGTCGGGGGTCCATATCGCGTAGCGCCGCACGCTGTCTCGCTTGATGGAATACAAAGCTTGATCGGCGCGGTCCAGCAAGGTGTCGATATCCGAAGCCCGCCCGTCCGATAAGGCCACGCCCAGGCTCACACCCAGCTGTAGCCGCCCGCCATTCACGAAATAGGGTTGGGTCAGGCCATGAATCAGGCGTTCCGCCGCCGAAACACAATCTGACGATCCGCATACGTCGGTCAGCAAGACCACGAATTCGTCGCCGCCGAGCCGAGCCACCGTGTCGCATTCACGCATCAGGCGGCGCATCCTGCTTCCGGCCTCGCGCAGGACCAGGTCGCCGACCGCGTGGCCATAGAGATCATTGATGGACTTGAAAAGGTCCAGGTCAGCGAAGATGAGTCCGATTTGTGTGCTGTTACGCTGCGCGAGCGCCAGGGCTTGCTGTCCGCGGTCGAGAAACAGCGCCCGGTTCGGCAGGCCCGTCAGGCTGTCGTGCAAGGCCAGCAGTTCCAGTCGCTCCTTGTATTCCTTCTGCCGCGACACGTCAGTGAACACGCCCACGTGATGGGTGACGCGGTTCATTCCGTCGCGCACTTCGCTCAAGCTCAACAGCATGGCGAAATCGCGCCCATCGCGCCGCCGCGCCCAGAGTTCGCCCTTCCAATAGCCAAAAGTACGCAGGCGGCCCAGTATCTGGCGATAGAAGGATTCGTCGTGGCGGCCGCTGGGGCGATTCAGCAGGGCGTCGAGCTGGCTGCCCTGCACTTCGTTCTCGGGATAGCCGGTGATCCGGGAGAAGGCCGGATTGGTTGACATGATGGCCCCCCGCGCATCGAATATGACGATGGCGTCCCCGGCATGGTCGATGGCGGTGGCCGCAAGATGCAGGCGGTTTTCGAGCCGGCGGTACGGTGTGATGTCTTGCAGTGTTCCCGAGATGCGCAGGACCTTGCCCGCCGAATCAAAGTCGGCCAACGCCCGGATCACGACCACGCGCAGCGCCTGGCTGGCGGGCGACACGACATGGTGCTCGAATTCAATGCTGCCCATGGCCGGATCCTGCAACTCGGTCATGGCGACTCTCAAACCGGGCTGCTCTTCCTCTGGGACCAGCCTGAAGTATTCATCCAGGGAATTGGGAAGCGCGTCGTCGGGCAGGCCGAGCACGTCTCCCATATTGCCCTGGCTGCGCAAGCGCCACCCTGCCACAGAGCATTCCCAGTATGCCAGCCGGGCGATGCGCTGCGCTTCCGCCAAGCGCGCATTGCGTGACTGCATCCGTGTCTCGAAGCGGCGTATCTTCAGGTAGCGGCCCAGGTCCCTGCCTACCGACTCCAAAGCCCGGCGATGTTCAAGATCGGGCTTATCGTCCTGGCGGCTGAAGAACTCCAGGGCCCCATAAACGCGGTCCTCGCAGACGAGCGGCACGAGCACGGCCGAACGCAGCCCGGCCTCCAAGGCGCTCTGGCCCCATGCACAAAGTTGATGGCAAGCGCCGGCGCTGCACAGGCAGAGGCCGGGATCCGGTCCCACACTGCCGACGGCCCCCCTGCCTTTTCCACGCAACCAGCGGCGCACCGACTCCAGGAAGGCCCGTACGGCAGGAGACGACAATTCAGATTGCGGCGAGACGAACTCCGTGGCATAGCGCAAATGGTCGCCGTCGGTCAGCCAAGCCACACCAATATCCCAATCCTGCAGGCCGGCAATTTTTTCCAGCGCGCGCGCAAGCCCGTCCCGTGCCTCGCGGCTACGGGCAAGGATACTGGCGACTTCATACTGAAGCGCCAGCTGGTCGGTACTTGCGGATTGGCGGGAAACCATGACCTGTCCAGAGTGTTATGTCGGTCCGACAGCATGATAAGCCCCGCGCGCTGTTCATGACGATCGACTACCTGTCAGTCTGTACAGCTTTGCCGCCGCCCGTTCCAGCTATAAATCAGCCTGTTCGGCGGCGGGGCGAGGCCCGGCCTCTTCGGCATTGAGCCGCGCAATCGCCTCGCTCAGAGTGTGCACGACGTTGTCTTCGCCCACCCGTTTCAGCAGGCCCATGCGCCCCATCTTCCCGCGCACCCGTTCATTGGCTTCGGTGAAGATCACGGCCACGTTGCGCGCCCGCAATTGCTCCACCACATCTTCCAGTGTCTGCAAGCCGGTCGCATCGATGAACGGTACATGTCGCAACCGGATGATCAGCACCCGAGGATCCGTTCGCGTGTTGGACAAGGCGCGCTCGAAGGCTTCGACCGCCGCGAAAAAAAAGGGGCCTTCCACTGAATAGACCAGGACGTCTGGAGCCACCATGCCGTGCCCCTCCAATGCCAGCTCCCGCTGAAGGCGCGCATCGTCTTGCTGCCTGACGATGACGCTTTCAGACATGCGATGCAGAAAATGCAGCATCGCCAGGACCACGCCGATGTTCACGGCGACCACCAGGTCCGCAAACACCGTCAGCAGAAACGTGACGAGCAGAATCACGACGTCGGGGCGGGGCGCGCCGCGCACCAGCTTGATCACGTGGCGCACGTCGCTCATGTTCCACGCCACCACGAAAAGGATGGCGGCCAGCGTGGCTAAAGGGATATTGGCTGCGAGCGGGGCCAGAAACAACAGTATGAAGACAAGGCACAGGGCGTGGACGACCCCGGCGAGGGGGCTGTTGCCGCCATTGCGCACATTGGTGGCCGTACGCGCGATGGCGCCTGTGGCGGCAATGCCGCCGAAGAGGGGCGCCACGATATTGGCCAGCCCCTGCCCCATCAGTTCCTGATTGGAATGATGCCGGGTACCCGCCATGCCATCGGCCACGACGGCGGAAAGAAGTGACTCGATCGCCCCCAACATGGCGATGGCGAAGGCGGGACCGATCAGTTCCACCAAGGTGCTCAAGCTGATGTCGGGAATCTGCAGCGATGGAAGTCCACGCGGAATTTCACCATAGGTACTCCCAATGGTAGCGACGGAATCAAAACGGAAGATGGCTTGTACGAGCGTGACCACGATCAGTGCGATGAGCGGCCCGGGCACACGTCGCAGCCACTTAAGCCGCGGGCCAAACAGCACCAAGCCCAGGGACAGCAGCGCCAGCGCGGTCGTGGCAATGTCGAATTGCGGCATCACCCGCATCAAGGCCCACAGCTTGTCGTGGAAGTGCCCCCCCGGCACGGCGGGAAGCCCGAAAAAGTCTTTCCATTGCCCCACCCAGATCACGACCCCTATCCCCGCCGTGAACCCGACGATGACCGGTGCAGGTATGAATTTGAGAACAGCGCCCATGCGCGCCAGGCCGAACAGCAACAGAATGACGCCTGCCATGATGGTGGCGATCTGCAGCCCGATCACCCCATGGTCGGCAACAACACCGGCCAATATGACAATGAAAGCGCCGGTGGGCCCGGCGATCTGGATGCGGCTGCCACCGGCGAGCGACACGATGATGCCCGCGATGATGGCGGTGTAGATGCCCTGTTCCGGCTTGACCCCCGAAGCAATGGCAAAGGCCATGGCCAGCGGCAGCGCCACCACGCCAACGATCAGGCCCGCCACAATGTTGGTTCCCCAGTGCCGGCGAGCGAGGACACCGGCCCGGTATGCATCCACAATAGCAAGCATGGTATACCCGTCAGAAACGAATGTTATGTGGTTTTAATTATAATCTTATGTGACTCAAGCGATGGTTGTATGCAGCCTGCTGCAGGCGCCTGAATCTTCTTCCAGTCCACCGCAGGCCCGCCAATTGCCTGTCCGACCACCACATTGACCGCTATGCGCCCGTCTGTTCGGCGGCCACATGGAAGCCCTTTGGGCCGGTCAAAGTCAAAGTAGAGCGATAAAGCGCCGGACATTGACTTAAGGCAAGTCCCCCTGGGAAAGCTTGGTTATGCTGGAAGGCGTCGCTCCACGATGGGTGCGAAAAGATGGAGAATTAATGCGGATTCCACTCCAGCGTAAGTCAACGGCAGTCACGCATGTCGCCTGGTTTTGTCTGTGCATACTGCTGCTGGCCTGTCTCTTGGGCTCGGCCGCCAACGCTGCGACGCGGCTGAGCCATTTCCTTCCCAGCATCAATGCGGCTGAGGTCTTCCCGGGCGCGGACCGTCTTGGCCCGGTCGAAGGCACGCCGCCCGTGGCGCGCGCCTACGCGGGCGACAAGCAGCTGGGCTACGTGTACATCACATCCGATGTCGTCAACACGCGGGGCTACTCCAGTTTTCCCATCGACACCCTGGTCGCCTTGTCCATGGATGGCACCATCGTGGGCGCGAAACTCATGGAGCACCATGAACCCATCGTGCTGATTGGCATTCCGGAATCCAAGGTAGAGAATTTCATCAATGGCTATGTCGGCCTGAACTACGTCAAGGAACCGCCCAAGCCCGGTGCCCCACCGCCGGTGGACATCGTCTCCGGTGCGACCGTCACCTTGCTGGTCATTGGCGACAGCATCACGCGGTCCGCACAAGGCGTCGCGCGGCACCATCGTATCGGCCAGCCCGGGGAAGCCGCGCCTGTGGCCGGCGCCGTTCACGAGACACGCGTCGTCGACCTGGACAAAGAGGACACGGCAAGCTGGGAAACCTTGCTTGAAACGGGCGGGGTGGCGCGCATGCACGTCACGATCGGTGACGTCAACCAGGCTTTTGCAGAAAACAGCAAGGAAGCCGCCGCGCGTCCCGAAAGAGGCGAGCCGGGCGACACCTTCATCGATCTTTATGCTGCCCCAGTCAGTGTCCCGTCCATCGGGCGCAGCCTGCTGGGAGACGCAGAGTACGAATACCTGAAAGGCCGCCTGCAGCCGGGCCAGCAGGCCATACTGGTGGCGGGAAACGGTCCTTATTCGTTCAAGGGCTCAGGCTACGTGCGAGGCGGCATTTTCGACCGCATTGAGGTGGTGCAGGACCTGACCAGCTTCCACTTCACCGATCTCGATCACACCCGCCTGGCCGACGTCATGGCGCAAGGCGCACCCTCATTCCGGGAAGTGGCCCTCTTCACCGTGCCGGCCTCCGCGAAACTGGACCCTGTCGAGCCCTGGCGCTTGCAGTTGCTTGTGCAGCGCACGGTCAGCGTTGACCAGAAAGCGTTCATTTCCTACAACTTGAACTACGAATTGCCCGACGCCTACACCCGCGTCATAGAAAGCCCCACTCCTTTGGCGGACGCCGCCCGCCCCCCCACCGCTGAAGGTGCGCCAGGCGCAGGCGACGCCCCCACCGCAGTGGCCGCTGACGCCGCCACACAGGCCGCCATTCAGGCGGAGATCGATGCGACGCCGGCACTATGGAAGCAGATCTGGGCAGGCAAGACCGGTCAGGTCGCCATTGTCGCCATTGCCCTGCTGATTCTCGGAGCGGTGTTCTTCTTCCAGGAAGCCCTGACACGGCATGAGATCTTCTACAAGCGTTTGCGGACCGCGTATCTGCTTTTCACCCTCTTGTGGCTAGGCTGGTATGCCTCGGCCCAGCTCTCGGTGGTGAACGTCCTGACTTTCAGTTCGGCCGTGCTCAGCGGTGGCTTCCGATGGGAATACTTCCTGATGGACCCCATCGTTTTCATACTGTGGGTGGCGACCGCCATCTCCATGATTTTCTGGAACCGCGGCGCGTTCTGCGGATGGCTGTGTCCCTTCGGGGCACTGCAGGAGCTCACCAACAAGGTCGCACGCTTCTTCCATGTGCCGCAACTCAAGATCTCGTATGGCGTCAGCACCCGGCTGGCTTCGATCAAGTATGTGATCTTCGTCGGGCTCTTCGGGGTGATGTTCTACGACATGGCACTGGCTGAAAGACTGGCTGAAGTCGAGCCCTTCAAGACGGCCATCATCCTCAAGTTCGTACGTGACTGGCCTTTCGTGGTGTTCGCGGTACTGCTGCTGATTGCCGGCCTGTTCGTCGAACGCTTCTTCTGTCGTTATCTGTGCCCGCTGGGCGCTGCCATGGCCATACCGGCGCGGCTACGAATCTTCGACTGGCTGCGCCGCTACAAGACCTGCGGGAATCCCTGTCAACGCTGCGCGGTCGAGTGTCCCGTACAGGCCATTGCGCCCGAAGGGGATATTCACCCGAACGAGTGCATCCAGTGCCTGAACTGCCAGATGCTCTACCACCACGAGACGAAATGTCCGCACCTGGTGCAGAAGAACGCCAGGTTGCAGCGGCGGAAAGCTCCGCCCCCCATGGATATACAGGAAGAAACCGTGAGCCGTACCCCGACCGTGGTCGCTCGCGAGGCTTGAAAAACACCCTTACAAGACCCTTCGCTTCAGTTCTCAACCCTTGTAGCTGCGGCACACCCGCCGAGCGCAAAATACATTAGGAGGAAATTCCTCATGTCCAACCAGAAATTCGACAAGCACGGCTTGAGCCGACGGACATTCCTGGGCACTGCCGCCCTGTCGGGAGCCGCCGTCGTCGGCGCGTCGCACTTTTCGAATGCCAGCGCTGCCAGCGGTAAGGAAGGCGAACAGAGCATCAACGTTGAGCCCGGTGAACTCGACCAATACTATGCGTTCAACTCGGGCGGTCAGTCCGGCGAGATCCGCATCATGGGTCTGCCCTCGATGCGCGAGTTCATGCGCATCCCTGTGTTCAATATCTGCAGCGCCACGGGTTGGGGCATCACCAACGAAAGCCGCAAGATCATGCGTCAGGACATGACGCCGCGAACACTGGAGTACATGGATTCCATCGGGGGCGTGTTCCGCAACGGCGACGCGCACCACCCCCACATGTCGTTCACCGAGGGAACCTACGACGGCCGCTACATCTTCATCAACGACAAGGCCAACAATCGCGTAGCGCGCATCCGATGCGATGTGATGAAGACCGACAAGATCATCGAGATCCCGAACGCCGACGGCATCCACGGCTTGCGCCCGCAGCGTTATCCGCGCACCGGTTACGTGTTCTGCAATGGCGAGCATATCGTTCCGTTGCCCAATGACGGCAGCGTGATGGACAATCCCAAAGAAAACTTCTGGGCGATCTTCACCGCCATCGATGGCGACACCATGAAGATCGCCTGGCAAGTGCGGGTGGATGGCAACCTGGACAACATGGACGCCGACTACCAGGGCAAGTACGCCGTCTCGACCTGCTACAACTCGGAGAAAGGCATCAACGTTGGCGAAATGTCGGCCAACGAGCAAGACTGGGCCGTCGTCTTCAACCTGAAACTCATCGAGCAAGCCGTGGAGTCCGGCGACTTCGAAGAAATCAACGGTGTGAAGGTCGTGGACGGCCGCAAGGGCTCGAAGTACACGCGCTACATCCCTGTACCCAATTCTCCCCATGGCTGCAACGCCGCGCCCGACGGCATTCACATGGTCCTGAACGGCAAGCTTTCGCCTACTGCAACGGTGCTGGATATGCGCAAGCTCGATGATCTGTTCGCGGGCAAGATCAAGGAACGCGACGTCGTCGTGGCGGAACCCCAGCTCGGCCTGGGGCCCCTGCATACCGCATTCGACGGCCGCGGCAACGCCTACACGACGCTGTTCATCGACAGCCAGATCGTGAAGTGGAATATCGACAAGGCGAAGCAGGCCTTCCAGGGTGAAAAGGTGGACCCCATCATCCAGAAGATCGACGTCCACTATCAACCGGGCCACAACCACACCACCATGGGCGAAACCAAGGAAGCCGACGGCAAGTGGCTGGTGTCGCTCAACAAATTCTCGAAGGACCGTTTCTTGAACGTCGGCCCGCTCAAGCCTGAAAACGACCAGCTGATCGATATTTCGGGCGACGAAATGAAGCTGGTCCATGACGGCCCCAGCTTCGCGGAACCCCACGACATGCTGCTCGTGGCGCGCAACAAGGTGCGCCCTGAAAAAGCATGGAAACGCGACGACCCCATGTGGGAAGACGCCCGCAAGATGGCCGAGAAAGACGGTGTCACACTGGAAGGCGCCAACAGTGTGATTCGTGACGGCAACAAGGTCCGCGTGTACATGACGTCGATCGCGCCGGTCTTCAGTGTGCCCAACTTCGAGGTCAACGAGGGCGACGAAGTGACCGTCACCGTCACCAACATGGAGATGATCGAAGACCTGACCCACGGGTTCACCGTGTCGGGCTACGGCATAGCCATGGAAATCAGCCCGCAGCAGACGTCTTCGGTCACTTTCATCGCGTCGCGCCCCGGCGTCCATTGGTACTACTGCCAGTGGTTCTGCCACGCGCTGCACATGGAGATGTCCGGCCAGATGTACGTCAAGCCCAAGGCGAAGGCCTGACGGAATGGCCGGCACTCGTCATCCTTATGCGGCACCCTTGACCGCCCTGTTGCTGTCATGGGCAGCCGCAGGGGGGACTGCGGGTGCCGCCATTATCAAGATTTCACCGGACGCCGACCTGCAGGCCGCCATCGAGGCGGCCTCGCCCGGCGACACCCTGCAGCTGGCGACGGGCGAGTACAACGGCAATATCGTCATTGACCGCCCTCTTACGCTGGAAGGGCCGGATGATCGCTCAGCCGCGATCATCGGCGAACGTCAAGGGCGCAGCGTGTGGGTCAAGGCCGAGGACGTCACGCTCAGACACCTGACGGTGCGCCATTCGGGTCTGAGTCTGTCCGATATGGACGCCGGTATCTTTCTGGACAAGACCGCTCACCGCGCGCGGGTCGAGCACAACGATGTCATCGACAATTCCGTAGGGGTCTATGTCTGGGGACCCAACGACGCGCTGGTACAAAAGAACCGGATCGTCGGCAATACCGGATTGCGCGTGAATGAGCGCGGCAACGGCGTCACCATCTGGAATTCGCCCGGCTCCAAGATTCTGAACAACGACATCTCGGAAGGGCGAGACGGCATTTACTCCAATGTCAGCAAGCACAATGTCTTTCAGGGAAACCGCTTCACCCATGTGCGCTACGCCGTGCACTATATGTATACGAACGATAGCGAAGTCAGCGACAACGTGTCCGAAGGCAACGAGATCGCGTACGCGCTGATGTTCTCGCGCCATCTCACGGTGCGCAACAATATTGGTATCGGCAATACCGAGCAAGGCCTGATGCTCAACGCCACCCAGGAATCCACGCTCGAGAACAATGTGCTGGAAGGCGGTGGGCGTTGCGTGTTTGTGTACAACGCCAACTTCAATACGCTTTCGAACAACGTGTTCAGGAATTGCGAGACCGGCGTTCATTACACCGCCGGCTCCGAAGGAAACAAGATCTCCGACAACGCATTCATCAACAATCAGAACCAGGTGAAGTACGTGGGGACCCGTTACCTGGAATGGTCGGTCGACGGGCGCGGCAACTATTGGAGCGACCTGAGCGCATTCGACCTGAACGGCGACGGCATCGGCGACACTGCATACCGCCCCAACGGCATCATTGATCAAGTCCTGTGGCGGGCGCCTTCCGCCCGGCTCTTGCTCAACAGTCCTGCCGTGTCGATCGTGCGCTGGGCGCAAACCCAGTTCCCCGCGATCCTGCCGGGCGGCGTGGTGGACAGCGCGCCACTGATGACGATTCCCGACAACCCCACCCTTCAAAAACTCGAGGTCAAGCAATGAGCACCAGCGCTTCCATCAGCGCCTTGCGCAGTACCCCTGCTCCCCATGCGCACCCCGATCAAGTCTCCATCACCGGTGCCGCCCCGGGCGCGCGGCAGCAAGCGAGCGGCGCGGAGTCGACAGCGGTGCCGGTCCGCCTGGAAGGCGTCACCAAACTCTACGGTAAAGAGCGCGCCGTCGGCGATGTGAGTCTGTCGCTGAACCGAGGAGAATGCACGGTGCTGGCCGGGCACAATGGCGCGGGGAAAAGCACGCTCATCAAATTGATACTTGGCCTCATCCGCGCGGACGCCGGTCGCGTCCATGTTCTGGGCCATGATGCGGGAAGCCGTAATGCCGCGACCCAGCGTAGACACATTGGCTATCTTCCGGAAACGGTGGCGCTGTATCCTTCGCTCACCGGCAGGGAAACCCTGGCCTTCTATGCGCGCCTGAAGGGTCTGTCGACCGATCGCAACAACGAACTGCTTTCGCGGGTGGGTATCGCAGAGGCTGCGCGCCGCCGCGTCGGCGGCTACAGCAAAGGGATGCGGCAACGCCTGGCGCTGGCCCAGGCGCTATTGGGGGAGCCGCAGATTCTGCTGCTGGACGAACCCACCTCCGGCCTGGACCCTGCATCGCGCCTGCTCTTCTATGAAATCATCGGCGAATTGCGCAACGCCGGAGCGGCCATTCTTTTGAGTACTCACGCCTTGGCCGAACTGGAAAGCCAGGCAGACCGGGTCATCGTCATGCAGCGCGGAGAGAAGATCGCTGATGGCTCGCTTTCAGACCTGCGCCGCGAAGCCGGCCTTCCTGTCAGGGTGCATCTGACCATGGACCACGAAATCGTGGAGCCTCCCGCCGGCTGGCAGCGTATCGGCAGATACCGCCTGGAGCGCAGCTGCTCCGAAACAGAGAAACTCTCCGCCTTGCGCGACGCCCACGCACTGCCCGGGCTGGTCGACATCGAACTCGATACCCCGGGGCTGGACGAAATGTATGCGCACTTCTTGCGGCGGGAGGACGTCTGAACATGAACCCTACCCTTATCATCATCGCGAAAGAGCTCCGCGACGGCCTGCGCAACCGCTGGGTGCTGGCCGTCACGCTCTTGCTCGCCGCCCTGGCCTTGTCGCTGGGCTTTCTGGGCAGCGCACCGACAGGCAGCGTCAAGGTCGACCCGCTCACGGTGACGGTGGTCAGCCTTTCAAGCCTGTCCATCTTCCTGGTACCGCTCATCGCCATGCTGCTGTCTTACGACGCCATCGTGGGCGAGATCGACCGCGGCACCATGGCTTTGCTGCTCAGCTATCCGATCGCGCGTTGGCAGGTCGTGGTGGGCAAGTTCTTCGGCCATCTGGCGATCCTGACCTTGGCGACTGTGCTCGGTTACGGCCTCGCGGGGGTCGCGCTGCAGCTGGCGTATGGGGGACTGGACTTCAGCACCTGGATGCCCTTCATCTTTTTGATCGTGGCCAGCATCCTTCTGGGCGCCAGCTTTCTCGCCATGGGCTACCTGATCAGCTCCGTGGTGCAAGAGCGCGCCACCGCGGCAGGCATCGCCATTGGCGTCTGGCTCTTTCTGGTGGTGATCTACGATATGGCCTTGCTGGGTGTCCTCGTGGCCGATCAGGGGCGCACGATTACATCGCCCATTCTGAACACCATCCTGCTTTTCAATCCCACTGACGTTTACCGTCTGCTCAACCTGACCGGATACGAGAATGTTTCCATGTTTGCGGGAATGGCCGGACTGAGCGAGCAGGCACGCATGCCCATGCCGTTATTGTTCGGAGTCCAGCTCCTTTGGATCATTGTGCCTTTCGCGCTGGCGGCCCTCGCGTTTCGCCGGAGGTCCATATGAGGCAACACCGTCCGGCTGTCCGCCGCCTGCTCGCCGCCACCCTGCTGTCAGCGGGCGCGGTGTTGGCCGGTTGCGGCGAATCCGGGAGCGACACGCCCCCGCCGGCACCGGTGGCGACAATTCCTCAGGATGCGATGGGCCATTACTGCGGTATGTTCCTGTTCGAGCACAAAGGCCCGAAGGGTCAGATCATGGTGCGCGACCGCGAGGACCCGATCTGGTTCACCACCATCCGGGAGGTCTTCGCCTTTACGCATCTGCCAGAAGAGCCTCGCGCCATTACGGCCACCTATGTGCAGGACATGGTGCGCGCAAGCCCGGACGGAAGCTTTCCCGATGATGCCTGGATAGACGCGCACGATGCATGGTATTTGATCGGCAGCCGTTTTGTAGGCGGCATGGGCGTGCCTGACGCCGTGCCCTTCAGCGAGCAGGACGCCGCCATGCGCTATCAGGAAAAATACGGCGGCCACGTGGTCGCGTTCAAGGACGTCCCGCAGGACTATATCTTCGGCCCCGGCGAACCCCTGCCGGACTCCGAGCAGGACCCCCGGCTTTCCACGGGAGCAACGCAATGAATTCCATCAATACCCCCCGTCGCCGTTTCATCGGCATCATGGCCGCCACCAGCGCCCTTGCCTTGACACCCTGGGCATGGCGCCGCGCCGCGGCATCCAGCCAGCCACCTGCGCCGGTTACTTGGAGCGGCATCGCGCTCGGCGCCGATGCTCAGCTGCAGATTCATCATCCCGACCGCGCCTGGGCGCAGCAACTGATCGAGCGCGCGGTCGTGGAGGTCCATCGACTTGAAAACGTGTTCAGCCTCTATCAGCCCGACAGCGCGCTGGTGAGGCTGAACCGCGACGGCGGCCTGGATGATGCGCCCAGCGATCTGCTGCGCCTCTTGCAGGAGTCTCAACGCTACAGTCACATGACCGACGGCGCCTTCGATCCGACGGTGCAGGTTCTTTGGATGCTGCATGCCGACGCGATCCGCGCGGACAAGGGGCTTCCCGATTCGCAAGCGGTACGCGAGGCACTGCAACGGGTCGACTACCGCGCAGTGGAGGTGGAAAGACGCCGGGTAAGGCTGCGGCGCCCCGGCATGGCGCTGACCCTGAACGGAATTGCCCAAGGCTACATTACTGACCGCATCACCGAAATGCTTCGCGACGCGGGCCTGGAGCACGCCATGGTCAACATGGGCGAGATCCGCGGCCTCAACCTGAATCCGGATAACCGCCCGTGGCGGGTCGGGCTGGCGGATGACAGCGATGCACGCAAGGTGCTCGAGACCATTGAAATACGGAATCTGGCCGTCAGCACCTCTTCAGGACAAGGCACGGTACTCGACTCCGAAGGCCGGATCACCCACCTGTTCGACCCGCGTACGGGGGCTGCGACACCACGCTACCGCAGCCTTTCCGTCGAAGCACCCAACGCCACGACGGCGGATGCGCTTTCCACGGCGTTTTCATTGATGGACGAAGAAAGCGTGCGCCGTGTAGCCGCCGAAAGCGGCGTGC
>JAEWFK010000135.1 GCA_023388835.1 Pseudomonadota bacterium
GTCCAGCGCGGGGGCATGAACGCTGCGGGCGCGGCCTCCCAGTGTGGCGGCCGATTCATACAGGTGTGTGTCGTGCCCCAGATGAACGGCGGCCGCAGCGGCGCTCAGCCCTGCCCACCCCCCGCCCACGATGGCGAGCTTCATTGAGACAGGCGGCGCGCCACCCATTTCCCGCCGCCCACCCATGTGCGCCATGCCAGCCAGAACTTGCGGATAGGCGTCAGTGAAATTCGCTGATCCAGCACATGCCAGCCGTCCCGTTCGATCTCGTCGAGCAGGGTGGCGTAGATGGCCGCCATCATCAAGCCCGGCCGCTGCGTGCGTCTTTCGGATTCGGGCAGCGCCTGCATGGCGGCGCGGTAGTGTTCGCGAGCGCGGGTCGTCTCAAAGCGCATGAGCTTGGCGAAGCGGTCGGAATGGACGCCGTTCATGATCTCGCTTGCCTTTACCCCGTGGCGGTCCAGGTCCTCCTGTGGAAGATAGATGCGCCCGCGGCGTGCATCATCGCCCACATCGCGGATGATATTCGTGAGCTGAAAGGCAGTCCCGAGTTGCCGCGCATACTCCATCGTGGCCGGCGATGTCGGTCCGAAGATCCCTGCCGACATCTCTCCCACTACGCCGGCCGCATGCCAGCAATATCGGCTCAAGGCGGCCCAGTCCGGGTAGCGGAGCTGGTCCAGGTCCATCTCCATTCCTTCGATGACGGCATAGAGCTGCCTGTCCTCGATGCCGAAAGGCTCGACATGAGGCGCCAGTGCCTTCATGACGGGGTGCTCCGCTTCGCCGCGAAACAGGGCATCGACCTGCGTGCGCCACCAGGCAAGCTTCATGCGGGCCACGGAACTCTCTGAGCACTCGTCCACTACGTCATCGACCTCGCGGCAAAAAGCGTACAGTGCCGTGATCGCGCGCCGCCGCTCGGGAGGCAGGAACAGGAAGGCGTAGTAAAAGCTGGAGCCGCTGCGGGCCGCCTTTTCTTGGCAGTATTGGTCTGGAGTCATTGAAAAAGGGCTCTGAAGGCCATGCGGGGCCAGTCTCGGGCCCGCAGGACGGGACGTCGCTGGAAGACGTCATAGTTTAATTGCTCGAGACGCTCCAAGATGAGCAGACCACCCTGGATCACGAGCCGAAGCTCCAGGCCGGCGCGCCAGGGGAGCCGCCGCGTCAGGGGGCGGCCGGCCAGCAGGAACCGGCGTGCCTGTGCAACTTGTTCGTGCATCAAGGCATCCCATGCTTTGGCCGCCGTGGCATCGTTGCCCTGGACGAGCAAACGTCCCGCTTCTGCGCAGCGGCCGATCCACGCTTCCGGAACACCGTGGCGCTCGCGCTTGGCGCGAGGCAAATACACGCGATTCTTGCGCCAATCCACCGCGACGTCCTGCCAGAAATTGGTCAGCTGCAGCCCGGTGCAAATGGCGTCGGAACAAGCGAGGTTGGCCTCTTCGTGGCGGCCGTAAAGGTGCAGCAGCAAGCGTCCTACCGGGTCGGCCGAGCGGCGGCAATAATCAAGCAATTCCGTGTCGTCCTCGTATCGCTGCTGGGAGACATCCTGTTCGAAGGCGGAGAGCAGATCCCGGAATAGGGCCATGGGCAAGCCATGGCGGGTGATGGTCGCGCCTAGCGGCTCGAAAATTTCGGCGTGGGGCAGCGCCTGCGTCGGCGCGCGGCTTTCGAGCAGGTCGAGTGCGCGCCGGTACACCGCCAAGGCCGCGAGGCGTTCCGCCGGCGGTGCATTGCCTTCATCGGCGATGTCGTCGGCGGTGCGTGCGTAGCGGTAGATGTCGCGTACGGCCGCGCGCAGGTCCCGCGGCAGAAGCAGCGATGCAACGGGAAAATTTTCGTAGTGGTCGACGGCCATGGCCGCCAGAGTATAAGCCAGCGTTTTTCGGAAGACTTGAAGGCAGGTCCGTGAGGGGGGCTCGTTCGAGGAATGGGCGTGCCGGGCCGGGCGGGACGGCAAGGCCGCGCGGTTTGTCCGGCGGCGGCTTAACGGTGGCGCTGTAACTGGTTTAGACTCTGCTATATGTTCGAGGAAGCACATGCCACGTCCCATACTGGCCACGATCTCCATACCGGCCATGCAACATAATCTGCAGCTCGTCTCGTCGGGCTTGCAGGCGCAAGCCATGGCGGCGGGGCGTCCTGCGCCTCGGGTTTGGGCCGTCATCAAGGCCGGGGGTTACGGCCATGGCCTGCTCCATGCGCTGCGCGGTTTCGGTGCCGCAGATGGTCTGGCGATGCTCGATTTTTCCGAAGCCGTCGCCTGCCGGGATGCCGGCTGGGAGCGCCCGCTCATGTTGCTGGAAGGCTTCTTCGAACCGGATGATATATCCATTGTCGATACATACCGCCTCATCGTCGCCGTGCATGCTGAAGAGCAACTGCGCATGCTGGAACAGGCACGGCCGCGCGCCCCCATCGATGTCAACCTGAAGATCAATACCGGCATGAACCGGCTCGGCTTCGCGCCGCACGCCGTCGCTGACGCATGGCAGCGGCTGGTGGCGCTGCAGGCCAGCGGTGTGGTGGGCGAACTGGGCACGATGATGCATTTCTCACGTGCCGATGATGATGCAGAATCAACTGACGCGCAGCTGGCGGCGTTTCGCGGACTGACTGCCGATCTGCCGGGGCCGGTGAGCGTCTGCAATTCAGCGGCGACCCTCACGCCTGAGCTATGGCCGCGCCTTGATCCCCAACGTGTCCAATGGGTGCGTCCCGGTATCTGCCTCTATGGTTCCTCGCCTTTTGCGGGCCGCAGTGCCGAGGAGCTGGGCTTGCTCCCGGCCATGACATTGGCCGCCCGCATCATCGGCGTCCAGGAGTGCGCGGCCGGGGCCTGCGTAGGCTATGGTCATCTGTTCACTGCCGAACGGCCCACCCGGGTGGGCATCGTCGCCTGCGGTTATGCAGACGGCTATCCGCGCCACGCCGGCACTGGCACGCCTGTCTCGGTGGCCGGGCACCCCACCACCCTTCTTGGCCGGGTGTCCATGGACATGCTGGCGGTGGATCTGACTCGCATCGAAGCCGCAGGAGTGGGTTCTCCGGTCGTGCTGTGGGGTGAAGGCGGACCCTCTGTCGATGCTGTGGCCCAGGCCGCAGGGACCGTGGGCTATGAGCTGCTCTGTGCCTTGGCGCCACGGGTGCCGCGCCATATCGTTGCCGGCGGAACTGAAGCTGGCGCGACGCAGGACGACGCCGCCACCCCGTTCCCCGGCCAGAACGGCCAGACTTTCCGGAGCGTCTAGATGAAGGATAAATGCGTGTTGGTCACCGGTGCCACGAAGGGCATAGGGTGGGCAATCAGCCAGCGGCTGGCCGATCTCGGCTGCCATGTCGTGGGCCTTGCGCGCCAAACGCAGGACATTGATTTTCCGGGCTATCTCTATGCGTGCGATCTGTCCAACGC
The DNA here is from genome assembly GCA_023388835.1 of Pseudomonadota bacterium. GTDB lineage: Bacteria > Pseudomonadota > Gammaproteobacteria > Burkholderiales > Burkholderiaceae_B > Yanghanlia. Next base: position 3,416 of record JAEWFK010000135.1, read on the forward strand.
CGGCGAGACAGAAGAAGTCCTGCGTGTC
>JAEWFK010000010.1 GCA_023388835.1 Pseudomonadota bacterium
CGCCGTGTGCGCACGCTGGAGCGGCAGCAGCCGTCCAGCCCCGACGCACAAGAATAATCCCCTTTCACTGATCATCACGCCATACTCATGCAGGACTCCCAGAAGATAGAACTCGACATCAAGCAGATCATGGAACGCCTTCCGCATCGGTACCCGATGCTGCTGGTGGACCGAGTGCTTGAAATGGTGCCTGGCAAGAGCATCGTGGCAATCAAGAACGTCACGCTCAACGAGCCCTTCTTCACGGGTCACTTCCCCCATCACCCCGTCATGCCGGGTGTGTTGATCATCGAGGCGCTGGCGCAGGCCTCCGCACTGTTCTCCTTCGAGGGCGATAGCGGCGTGAACCCGGCCAACCCCAAGATGGCCTACTACCTGGTGGGAGTGGATGAAGCGCGTTTCCGCCGACCCGTGGTGCCGGGCGACCAATTGCGCCTGGAAAGCACGGCCGACAAGATCAGCCGTTCCATCTGCAAGTATTCAGCGCGAGCCACGGTCGACGGCCAGCTCGTGGCCGAAGCCAAAATCATGTGTGCGATTCGCGTACTGGAAGATTGACATGGCACGCAGCATTCATGCCACGGCCATCGTGTCGCCAGACGCGGATCTGGCCGACGACGTCCAGGTCGACGCCTACAGCATCATCGGCCCCAACGTCAGCATAGGCCCAGGCACACGCGTGGGACCCCATTGCATCATTGACGGGCATACGCGTATCGGTGCCAATAATCTGTTCTACCGGTTCTGCTCGATCGGGGGCATGCCGCAGGACAAGAAGTACCGCGGCGAGCCCACGCAGCTGGAAATCGGCGACGGCAACACCGTGCGCGAGTACGTCACCATCAATACCGGCACCACGCAAGATGTCGGTGTGACCCGTCTGGGTGACGACAACTGGATCATGGCTTACGTGCACATTGCGCACGACTGCCAGATCGGCTCGCACACCGTCATTGCCAACAGCGTGCAACTGGCCGGCCATATCATGGTGGGCGACTGGGCAATCCTCGGCGGCCTCTCGGCGGTTCACCAGTTCGTTCATATTGGCGCGCACAGCATGATAGGCGGGGCCAGTTCCATACGGCAGGACATCCCGCCCTATGTCATCGGGGCGGGCGACCCCTTCCGCCCGGTAGGCATCAACTCCGAAGGTCTGCAGCGCCGCGGTTATGATGCGGATACCGTCTCAGCACTGAAAGAAGCCTATAAACTGGTGTATCGCCGCAAGCTCAATACTGACGAGGCTGCCGCCGCCATGCGCAGGCTGCAGGAAGAGCGCCCCGGCGCGCGCGACGCCATTGAGCTGCTGGCGGCCTTCATCGAACGGCCCGGCCGGGGCATCGTCCGCTGATGTCGCTGCGTGTCGGCCTGGTCGCGGGTGAACCTTCGGGCGACTTGCTGGCCAGCCGGGTGATTTCAGGTTTGCACGAGCTGGTCCCGGACGCCCAATGTCAGGGCATAGGCGGGCCCGCCATGGTCGAAGCCGGCTTCGACGCCTGGCACCCCATGCATGCCTTGACAGTCTTCGGCTATGTGGATGCCTTCAAGCGGCTTCCCGGCTTGCTGCGTATCTATGGCGATGTCAGCCGCCGCTGGCAATCCCACAAGCCTGACATCTTTGTCGGCGTGGATGCCCCGGACTTCAACCTGCGCCTCGAGGAAAAACTCAAGGCCTCGGGGGTGCCGACCATTCATTTCGTCGGTCCCTCCATCTGGGCGTGGCGGTACGAACGTATCGAGCGCATCCGGCGCGCCGTGTCGCGTATGCTGGTGCTGTTCCCCTTTGAGGTCGACATCTACGAGAAAGAGGGCATTCCGGTCACTTGCGTGGGCCATCCACTGGCCGGCAACATTCCCATGCAACCGGATCGCACGGCCGCAAGAGAACGCCTGGGCTTGGACCCTGCTCGCCGCATGCTGGCGATCATGCCCGGCAGCAGAAAATCAGAGATCCAGCAGCTCGCCCCGCGGTTCCTGCAGGCGGCGCGGCTGTTGCTGCAGCGAGACCCGAGCTTGCAGTTTGCCGTGCCCATGGTGAATCCGGAGCGGCGCAAGGAATTCGAATCCATATTGCGTCAGTATCCCTTGCCCAACTGCCACATCATCGACCAGGCGCGGCTGGAAGGCGTGACACCGGAATGGCCGGCTGCCTGGCATGTCATGGAAGCGGCTGACGCGGTACTCGTCGCCAGCGGGACAGCCACACTCGAGGCCGCACTGTTCAAGCGGCCCATGGTCATCTCCTATGTGCTCACGCCTTTGATGCGCAAGGTCATGGAATGGAAGTCCGGCCAGTCCCGCCCCTACGTTCCCTGGGTCGGTCTGCCCAATGTGCTGGCGCGCGACTTCGTCGTGCCGGAACTGCTGCAGGATGACGCGACCCCGGACGCCCTGGCAGATGCCTGCTGGCAGGCCCTGGTGGACACTGATTACGCCGCCGCCATTGAGCAGCGTTTCACCGCAATACACTTGAGCCTGGCACTGGACACGCCGCGTCTGGTGGCCGAAGCCATAGTCGCACAGGCAGGCCATGCAAGCGTACGCGGCTGATCTCTTCGAAGGCATGGCCATGCCTGCGGTACGCCAGGCCGGCGTAGACGAAGCAGGGCGGGGGCCCTTGGCCGGACCGGTGTTTGCGGCGGCGGTGATCCTTGACGATAACCTTCTTATCGAAGGTCTTAATGACTCCAAAAAGCTGACCGCATTACGACGCGAAGCGCTGGCGATCGAAATCCGGGAAAAGGCCTTGTCCTGGTGCATCGCCAGCGCAGATGTCGCCGAGATCGACCGCCACAACATATTGGGCGCCACCTTGCTGGCCATGCGGCGCGCCTGTGAAGGCCTGCATCTGGCACCGCTGCAGGTCCTGGTCGATGGCAACCAGGTGCCGCCGGGGCTGAAATGCGCGGCCCAGTTCGTAATAGGAGGCGATGCCAAGGTGCCGGCCATTTCGGCAGCGTCGATTCTGGCCAAGACCGCGCGCGACGCGTATTGCAGCCAGATGCATGTGCGTTTTCCGGATTATGGCTTTGATCAACACAAGGGCTATGCGACCGCGCAGCACCTGGAACGGCTACTGCGGCTGGGGCCTTGTGAAGAGCACCGCCGAAGTTTCGCGCCGGTGAGACGCCATTTCGAGCCTTCGCCGCCATGACGCCGCATTTCGACAGTCCGACACCATGAAACGCATTGAATCACGCAGCAATCCGGACTATCGGCTGCTGCTGCGCGTGATCGCAGGTCGGCGCCAGCCAGGTGAGCGCTCCGACGATACAGCGCGCGTGGCTCTGGAGGGTGTGCACCTGTGCGAAAGCTGGCTGGCGACCGCCGGTTCCCCGGAGCTGGCCTTTTTTGACGCTGAACGCCTGGACCACCCGGAGATCGCGGCCCTGCTTGCGGCCGTTGGCCCCGACCGTGTCCGCATTTGCCCCGCTTCGCTGCTGCAGGCAGCCTCGCAGGTGGTGCAGGGGCAGGGTGTGATATTCGTTGGAAACGCCCCGTGTCCCACCGTGCCGCCACGTTTGCGCGAGAACTGCCTCTGGCTTGATCGTGTGCAGGATCCAGGCAATATGGGTACGCTTTTGCGGACGGCCGCGGCGGCGGGCATGCGCCAGGTCTATGTCTCGGCCGGCTCTGTAGCGGTCTGGTCCCCAAAGGTGCTGCGCAGCGCGCAAGGAGCACATTTCGTGCTCCAGATACACGAAGGGCAGGATCTTCTCGCTTTGTGCGACCGGCTGGACATTCCTCTGCTGGCCACTGCGCTGGACGACGCCGTTTCGCTCTATGAAGCCGAGTTGCCCGCCGCGGCCGCCTGGGTATTCGGCAATGAAGGGCGTGGCGTTGCGCCACAACTCATGGCGGCAGCGTCGCAACGGGTGTTCATCCCGCAGGATCGCGCGGTGGAGTCGTTGAACGTCGCCGTGGCTGCCGGCATCTGTCTCTTCGAGCAGCGCCGCCGCAGCCTATAAGAGCTTTCAGTAATAGCTGCGCCGTTCCAGGCCGATCTCCGCCATCACTTTGGTGGAGATCTCTTCGATCGATTTCGTGGTGGTGGACAACCAGGGGATGTTTTCCATGCGCATGAGCCGTTCGGCCTCGGCGACTTCATGGCGGCATTGTTTGATCGAGGCGTACTGGCTGTTGGGGCGGCGCTCGTTGCGCACTTCTGCCAGACGGTCGGGGTGGATGGACAAGCCGAACAATTTGTCGCGGAAAGGAACCAGGGTGGCCGGCAGGCCGCCGCGGTCGAAGTCTTCCGGAATCAACGGATAATTGGCCGCCTTGACGGCATACTGCATCGCCAGATAGAGACTGGTCGGCGTCTTGCCGCAGCGCGATACGCCTACCAGGATGACGTCGGCCTCTTCGAGCCCGCGCACGTACTGACCGTCATCGTGCGCGAGCGTGAAATTGATGGCTTCGATGCGGGCGTTGTACTGCTTGGACAGGCCGCCCATATGGGAACGCCCGACCGAGTGGCTCGACTTCACCCCCAGCGCCGTTTCAATATGCTGGACGAAAGTGCCGAACAGGTCGAAAAAGATGCACTGGGCGCCGCGTATGGCCTCGGCGATAGCCGGATCGACCAGCGTACTGAACACCAGTGGCGGCGCATTCTGTTCGCTGGCGCAGCGGTTGATGCGCGCGACAGTGGCTTCGGCCTTTTCCATGGTGTCCAGATAAGGCACCCGCACCGTATCGAACTCCACTTGCTCGAACTGCGAAAGGACTGAATTGCTGAAGGTTGCGGCAGTGATGCCGGTGCTGTCGGAGACGACAAAGACGGTTCGTTCAATCACGGGTGGGCTGGACATGGTGCGTGGTGCAGGACCTGTCGAAAACGGTACAATCCGGCAAGATTACCACTAACGTCACCGGCTTGCCTCGCTTTGCCTCGTTCTGATAGACCCGGCCCATCAGGGGCCGTCGTCACAAGGCGGGTTTGCTCAGTGTCCGGATGCTCGCCTTCTTCTCGCGGCGCTTCGGCTATTGAGCAAACACGCTTTCTTTTCATTTACAGGTGACTTATGTCTTATGTCGTATCTTTCGAGCAGCTGCGCATGACTGACGTCGACTCGGTCGGCGGCAAGAATGCTTCGCTCGGCGAGATGATCAGCCAGCTTGCAGGAGCAGGGGTCCGGGTGCCCGGCGGTTTCGCCACCACGGCTCAGGCCTTTCGCGATTTCCTGAAGGCCACGGGGCTTGATCAACGTATTGCCGAACGTCTCAAAACGCTCGATCCCGAAGACGTCCGTGAACTCGCCGCCGGCGGTGCCGAAATTCGCCAGTGGATCATCGATACGCCGTTCCCCGCTGATTTCGAGCAGGCCATTCGTCAGGCATTTGCTGAACTTGATTCCGACGGCCAGGGTTCCTTCGCCGTGCGTTCATCCGCCACCGCGGAAGATCTCCCCGATGCGTCCTTTGCGGGTCAGCAGGAAACCTATCTCAACGTGGTGGGCATCGACGAAGTCCTGGAAAAGATTCGCCACGTCTTCGCATCGCTCTACAACGATCGCGCCATCTCATACCGCGTGCACAAGGGCTACGCGCACGCCGAAGTCGCGCTTTCTGCCGGCATCCAGCGCATGGTGCGTTCCGACAAGGGCAGCGCCGGCGTCATGTTCACCATCGATACCGAATCCGGTTTCAAAGATGTCGTGTTCATCACGTCTTCCTACGGCCTGGGCGAAACCGTCGTTCAGGGTGCAGTGAACCCCGATGAGTTCTACGTCTTCAAGCCCTCGCTGGCTGCCGAAAAATATCCCATCATCAGCCGCCGTATCGGCTCCAAGCTCATCAAGATGGAGTTCGATACCGATCGCAGCACCGGCCATGCCGTGCGCACGGTCGATGTCCCCGTTTCCGAACGCAACCGCTATTCGCTGACCGACGACGAAGTCATCGAACTGGCCCGCTATGCCGTCATTATCGAGCAGCACTACCAGCGGCCCATGGACATCGAATGGGGCCGAGACGGCATTGACGGCAAGATCTACATTCTGCAGGCTCGCCCCGAGACGGTGAAGTCGCAGCAAAGCGCCAACGATGTCCAGGAACGCTACCGTCTGAAGGCCACCGGCGACGTGCTCGTCACCGGCCGCGCCATCGGACAGAAGATCGGCTCGGGCCAGGTCCGCGTGGTGGCTGACGCCTCCGAAATGGACAAGGTCCAGGCCGGAGACATTCTTGTGACCGACATGACCGACCCGAACTGGGAGCCGGTCATGAAGCTGGCCGCCGCCATCGTCACCAATCGCGGGGGCCGCACCTGCCACGCCGCCATCATCGCGCGTGAGCTGGGCATCCCGGCCGTGGTGGGCTGCGCCGACGCCACCGATGTTCTGCAGAACGGCCGGGAAGTCACCGTGTCCTGCGCGGAAGGCGATGAAGGCCGCATCTACGACGGCCTGATCGAGACCGAGATCGAGGAAGTGCGCTGGGGCCAGATGCCCGACATCGGCCTGAAGGTCATGATGAACGTCGGCAATCCTCAGCTCGCCTTCGATTTCGCCCAGATTCCCAATGCGGGCGTGGGTCTGGCCCGTCTCGAGTTCATCATCAACAATAACATCGCCGTGCACCCGAAGGCGGTGCTGGACTACCCGAACGTCGATGGCGAGCTCAAGACGGCCGTTGAATCGGCTGCGCGTGGCTATGCCAGCCCGCGGGCTTTCTTTGTCGAGAAACTTGCCGAAGGTGTGGCGACCCTGGGCGCGGCCTTCTATCCGAAGCCCGTCATCGTGCGCTTGTCGGACTTCAAGTCCAATGAGTACCGCAAGTTGATCGGCGGTTCCCGCTACGAGCCCGAAGAAGAGAACCCCATGCTGGGCTTCCGGGGCGCATCGCGCTATATCTCGGAAGATTTCGCCGAATGCTTCCGTATGGAATGCGAAGCCCTCAAGAAGGTGCGCGACGAAATGGGCCTGACCAACGTCGAGATCATGGTTCCCTTCGTGCGTACGGTCGATCAGGCTCGCCGTGTGGTCGAGCTGTTGGCCGCTAACGGACTGGTACGTGGCGAAAACGGCCTGCGCCTGATCATGATGTGCGAAGTGCCCTCCAACGCCATTCTTGCTGACGAGTTTCTTGAATACTTTGACGGTTTCTCGATTGGTTCCAACGACATGACTCAGCTCACGCTGGGGCTGGATCGCGACTCGGGCATGGAACTGCTTGCGGCGGATTTCGACGAACGCGACGCCGCTGTGCAATTCATGCTCAGCCGTGCCATTCAGTCTTGCCTGAAGGCCGGAAAGTACGTGGGCATCTGCGGCCAAGGCCCCAGCGACCACCTAGACCTGGCCCTGTGGCTGCGCGACGAAGGCATACTCTCCATGTCGCTCAACCCGGATACGGTCGTCGACACCTGGCAACGCCTGGCCCAGGCCTGAACCCTGTAGGTTGAAAAGATAGGGGTCGGAGCACGATTTCGGCAGAAATCGGTCTCCGACCCCTTTGTCACGATTTCACTTCAGGAAATCGCGGGCTGACCCCTTCGGTTTAAAAATCGAAGCGGAGGCGCGGGTTCATTCAGTCACCGGCACGCTTATTGCGGACATCATGTTTCATGAGGCGTTCTCGCTCGCGGGCCCAGTCCTTATCGCGAGCGGTATCGCGTTTGTCGTGCAGTTTTTTACCGCGGCCTAGGCCGAAGTCGAGTTTGATGCGGCCGCTCTTGTAATGCAGGTTGAGCGGCACGAGCGTGTAGCCGCGTTGTTCCGTCTTGCCGATGAGCTTTTTGATTTCTTCAGCGTGCAGCAACAACTTGCGGGTACGGGTGGCTTCAGGGCGGATATGGGTCGAAGCCGTCGGCAAAGGGCTGACATGCATGCCGATGATGAAGATCTCGCCGTTGCGTACGATGACGTAGCTTTCCTTAAGCTGCACGTGACCCGCACGGATGGCCTTCACTTCCCATCCTTCGAGGACAAGCCCGGCTTCGTAGCGTTCCTCGATGAAGTAGTCGTGTGTGGCTTTGCGGTTGTCGACAATGCTCATGAACGTATATTCTTGCAGACGGTAAAATCAGAACATTCCATTCTATCCATTAACCCGTATCGATGCACTCCGTACAGCGTTCCGTTCTTGTCCCGTACAGCAATAAGCAGATGTTCGATCTGGTGGCCGATGTCGCGCGCTACCCCGACTTCATGCCCTGGTGCGGGGGAACCGTTGTGCATCGGCATGACGAACGTGGCATGGAAGCCTCCATCACGATCAGCATTGCCGGCTTGAAGCAGACCTTCACGACCCGCAATGACCATGAATATCCCCGGCTCATCACTTTTCATCTCGTGGACGGTCCGTTTTCCGAGCTGACCGGCACGTGGGAATTCAACGAGTTGGCGCCAGACGCATGCAAGGTGATCTACACCATGCGCTACGCGTTCTCCAGCCGTGCCCTGGAAGCGGTGGTCGGGCCGATCTTCAATCGCATCGCCACCAGCTTCATCGATTCTTTCACCCAGAGGGCCCAGGCGGTCTATGGTGGTTGAGTCCGGCGGCACCCTGCAGGTGGAAGTCTGCTACGCAAGCCCCGATGCCATTTGGCGCCGCTGCGTTCAACTGTGCGTGGGCGATACGGTGGAAGACGCTATCCGGATGAGCGGGCTGCTGCGAAGCTTTCCGGAGTTCATCCATGCCCCGCCTGCGCTAGGCGTGTTCGGACGAGCGTGCTCACTTCAGCAAGTGCTCCAGCCCGGCGACCGCGTGGAAGTCTACCGACCGCTCGTCTTCGATCCCATGGAATCGCGGCGCAGGCGGGCGCGCCATCGAGAACGCCGCGCCGCCTCGAAATTGTCGGCAACATGACAGCCAGGGCAGGCAGGGCGCGCTAAGGTGGGATGAAACCAGAATAGAACCACAAGGAGACAGCACCATGGATTTTCGTCTAAGCGACGAACAGCTTGCCTTCGCCGAGGCGGCCCGGGAATTTGCAGAGGGCGAACTGGCCCCGAACGCCGCCCGTTGGGACGCCGAATCCATCTTCCCGCGCGAAGCATTTCAACGCGCAGGTGAACTGGGTTTCTGCGCCATGTACGCCCCGGAATCGATTGGGGGCCTGGGCTTGCCCCGCTTCGATGCCACCCTCGTCTTCGAGGAAATGGCGGCGCACGATCCTTCCACTACGGCCTTCCTCACCATCCACAACATGGCAGCCTGGATGGTGGGAACCTGGGCCACAGAAAGCGTGCGCAATGAATGGGGCCCCTTGCTCGCTTCCGGCGAGAAGCTGGCCTCGTATTGCCTGACCGAGCCGGGCGCCGGGTCCGATGCAGGGTCGCTGCAGACGCGGGCCGAGCGCCGTGGCGGTCACTATCTTCTTAACGGCTCCAAGGCTTTCATATCAGGCGGGGGGGACACCGACCTGCTTGTCGTCATGGCTCGTACGGGCGACGCCGGGCCGCGTGGCGTCTCGGCTTTCGTGGTGCCGGCCGACACGCCGGGCATCAGCTATGGCCGGAAAGAAGAAAAAATGGGCTGGAACAGTCAGTCGACTCGTCCGATTACCTTCGAAAACGTCGAAGTGCCCGCCGAAAACTTGCTAGGCGAGGAAGGGCAGGGCTTTGTTTTCGCAATGAAAGGGCTGGACGGCGGCCGCATCAACATCGCGACCTGCTCGGTGGGCGCGGCCCAAGGCGCCTATGACGCTGCCCGGCGCTACATGGGTGAACGAGAACAGTTTTCCCAGCCGCTGACTGCCTTTCAGGCTCTCCAGTTCAAGCTCGCCGACATGCTCACGCATATTGTCGCCTCCCGCCAGATGGTCCGTCTTGCTGCGGGTATGCTGGATACCCAGAATCCTCAAGCCAGCGTATATTGCGCAATGGCCAAGCGCCTGGCGACCGATCTCGGCTTCCAGGTGTGCCTGGATGCGCAGCAGCTGCACGGCGGGTATGGGTATCTGAAGGACTACCCTCTGGAACGGCTGGTACGCGACACGCGGGTCCACCAGATCCTGGAAGGAACCAACGAGATCATGCGCGTCATCATTGCGCGCCAAATCATAGACAAAGGAGTCGACATCAGATGAGTGAGGCAGTGTTGTTCGAAGTCATGACGACGGGGCGCCTGCAGGTTGGCGTCGCCACGCTGAATTCCCCCCGCACGCTGAACGGGCTTTCCTTGCCGATGTGCGAACTGTTGCACGATAAGCTGCTGGCCTGGGCAAACGACCCATCCATCGCTTTCGTGATCCTGGCGGGGGCGGGCGAGAAGGCCTTTTGCGCCGGCGGCGACCTTCATGGCATCTATGAGTCAATCCTGAACAACGAAACGGGACACGCCTGGGACAACGCCTACACGCGCCGTTTCTTCGATGTCGAATACCGCCTCGACTACCTCATCCACGACTACCCTAAGCCTGTCGTCTGTTGGGGCAACGGCATTGTCATGGGCGGCGGGGTCGGTCTCATGATGGGTGCCAGCCACCGCGTCGTGAGTGAAACCACGCGCTTCGCGATGCCGGAAATCACAATCGGCCTGTTTCCCGACGTGGGCGGCACCTGGATGCTCAGCCGGCTCCCAGGCGGCACGGGCCGCTTTCTGGCGCTCACGGGTGCGCAGCTTGGCGCGGCCGATTGCCTTTTCCTGGGGCTGGCCGACCGCGCGATGGAATCCGCACGCTGGCCAGAATTCCTTGCGTCCGTACGCGGGGCGTCCTGGCATGATGACTCCGACGAGAATGCCGCCGCTCTCGATCGCCTGCTGGCCAACCTGGCCATGCCGATCGCTGACGCCGGTGCGTTGCAGCAGCATTACGGTGAAATACGCGAGGCCTGCGACGGACACGACTTCGAAGCGGTCTGCACGGCGCTGGCCGGCTTTGCAAACCACACCGACCCCTGGCTGCAGAAGGCGGCCGCCACCTTTGCCAAGGGCTCGCCCGGCTCTGCGCGTCTGTCCTTCACTTTGCTCGAACGCGCACGGCTGCTGTCGCTTGCCGACGTCTTTCGCCAGGAATACATCGCCTCGCTGCATGCGGGCGTGCAGGGCGATCTTCAGGAAGGCATACGTGCGCTGCTGATCGACAAGGACAAGAATCCGCAGTGGAAGCCTGCCACGCTGCAAGAGGCCACACCCGCCTGGGTGGAGCGTTTCTTTGAGGCGCCTTGGCCCGTGGGCGAACAGCATCCGCTCGAAGATCTGGGCCGCTGACTACATCCCGATCGACACCCCATACTCAAACAATGACAGGAGAGAGACAATGAGTCGTATAGCCTTTATCGGCCTGGGCAACATGGGCAGCCCGATGGCGCAGAATCTGATCAAGGCGGGTCACGAGTTGACCGTCTTCGATCTGGCGCCTGCCGCGATTCAGACACTGAAGGACGCCGGGGCCAAAAGCGCGGACTCAGCCTCGCAATGCGTGCAGGGCGCGGAAGTTGTGGTAACCATGCTGCCGGCCAGCCGGCATGTGGAAGGCCTGTACCTGGGCGACGACGGGCTGCTGCAACATATTGCTCCCGACACGCTGGTGCTGGAATGCAGCACCATTGCGCCCGAGTCTGCACGTAAAGTAGCCGAAGCCGCGCGCGAGCGTGGAGTGCGCATGCTGGACGCACCGGTATCGGGCGGCACGGGCGGCGCGACGGCGGGTACGCTGACTTTCATCGTGGGGGGTACGGATTCCGATCTCGAGGCAGCGCGCCCCTACCTTGAAAAAATGGGCAAGAACATCTTCCATGCCGGGGACTCCGGTGCGGGTCAGGTCGCAAAGATCTGCAACAACATGCTGTTGGGCATATTGATGGCGGGTACGTCCGAGGCCTTGTCCCTTGGCGTGGCCAATGGGCTGGACGCCAAGGTGCTGTCTGACATCATCGCCAAAAGTTCGGGCCGCAATTGGGCAACGGAACTCTACAATCCCTGGCCCGGCGTGATGCCAAATGTACCGGCATCGACGGATTACGCGGGCGGCTTTGGCGTCGATCTCATGCTGAAAGACCTCGGCCTTGCCGGCGAGGCGGCCACCCACGTCGGTCTCGCCACTCCGCTTGGCGAACTGGCGCGCAGCCTGTATTCGCAGCATAGCGCAGACGGTAATGGCGGTCTGGATTTTTCCAGCATCGTCAAGCTTTACCAGCGCGAACAGTAAAGGCGGACTCGCCTTTACTCCTTCATTTCTAGGACATAAGGCAAGGCGTGCAGGCTGATGGCGGGGCCATCAGCCGACAAGGCGCGTAGATCGGCGTGTCCGATATCACTCAGCGTCGCTTCCATGAAGATCTGCCAGACTGAATTCTCGCCGTCGGTCGTACGGTCGGCGCAGGCAGCGTTGATGATGCGCCCCGCTGGGGAACCAGGGCGTTGGGCATCGAAGACATCCATACCAGCCTGCAAGCGGGTGCCGGCCGGAAGCCGGCATTGGCCGGGAATTCCGCGGCGTTTCACGGCGCCGCGGAAATGGGCACGGGCAACGATTTCCTGGCCCGGATAACACCCCTTGGTGAAGCTGACCCCGCCGATCAAGTCGTAATTCAGGCTTTGGGGAATGAACAGTTCGACATTTGCCTGTTCCACCCAGCCCAGCCCCGCCTGGATGTCCTCTTCGTACCAGGTTTCACGGCCCAGCAGGGGCAGGTCGAGCTCGTCAGGCAGGGCGGCCGGGTCCGTGTTGCCGGCCGCGACCAGCCACGATCTCGAGCGGCCATCGGGCCCGCTCGGCGCCGAGATACGGGTGTAAGCGGTGTCGCGATTGACCGTCCAGGCAGCGGATTCTGCGGACCAGGCGGGGCCGGCAATCGGTTCTCCACTGGCCGCCGTATTGGGCGTGCCCGCCCCGGCTGCCAGGACGGCAGGCTGGCTCGCCATGCTCAGACCAAAGATCGGCCGGGGCGTGATCTCCAAGCTGACCTTGGCGCGCAGCACGAACATGCGCAGGCGTTTGAGCAGCGGCTCGACGAGGTCGGCTTTCACCAGAGCGAGCAAAGGTTGACCAGGTTCACCGTTCTCCCGCCAAAGGATCAGGCTTCCCAACATACGGCCCTTGGGATTGCAATAGGCGGCCAGACGGGCGTCATCGGGCCCCATGCCGCCGATGTCGTTGCTCAGTTGAGCATGCAGAAACGCGACGGCATCATCACCGTCGATACGCAGGACCGCGAGGTCATCAAGAAGGGCAAGATAGTCCATGTTGGGTGTCATAGGCGGTAATTGAATGGCTGAACACAGGGAAGCGTCTGGCGTTTATGATAACGGGCTTTGCCTTCGCCGGCGTCCGGTGGCCCGACCACTGCGGCGCTACACTATGGAAAGATGAAACGATTCAGCGTATTCGCCCTGCTTGCCGTGCTCGTGCTGGCCGTTGTCGGCGCCGGCATGGCCGCCTATGCCTGGTATTGGACGGGCAAGGCCGTCGACATGAAGGCGGACACTGTCCAGTATGTGGTGGAACCTGGCGGGGGCGTGCGCGCCATTGCCCGCGCCATGAACGAAGCCGGCATACAAGTCCACCCCGATGCGTTCGTCGGCTTGGCGCGTTTCAGCGGGCTGGACAAGCAGATCAAGGCCGGCGCCTACGAGGCCCGGCGCGGGGATAGCCCGCAGCGGTTGCTGGAACGCATGGCACGCGGCGAAATGGTGCAGGCGCGGCTCACACTGGTGGAAGGCTGGACTTACCAGCGCATCCGTCAGGCCTTGCGCGAGTCTCCCGCCATCAAGCAAACGCTGCAGGAAACGTCTGATGCGGAACTTCTTCAGCGGCTCGGATCGGACTCGACCAGCCCGGAGGGGCTGTTTCTCCCCGACACCTATGTCTTTGTTCCCGGCACGTCCGACTTCGACGTGCTTCAGCAGGCCTATAAAGCGCAGGCCGCCTTCCTGAGCCAGGCCTGGGAGCAGCGTGAGCCCGGTCTGCCCCTGGCATCGCCCTACGAGGCACTGATCCTAGCTTCCATCGTCGAGAAGGAAACTGGCTTGGGCGAAGACCGGGCACGAGTGTCGGGCGTTTTTATCAACCGCCTGAAAACGCGCATGCCGCTGCAGACGGATCCCACGGTGATCTACGGCATGGGCGAGCGCTACCAGGGCCGCATCCGTAAGCGGGATCTTCAGACCGACACGCCCTGGAATACCTACACGCGTGGCGGGCTGCCCCCCACGCCGATCGCGAGTCCGGGTCGCGCAGCACTGCATGCCACGCTTCATCCCGAGACGCACACCTTCTATTATTTCGTCGCGCGGGGCGACGGCAGCAGCCAGTTTTCTCGCACGCTCGGCGAACACAATCGCGCCGTCGCCAAGTACATTCTGGGTCGGAACTGATTAAATGCGCCAGGAAATGAACCTCGCCCAGCACCCGCCATCCGGCGTCATGATCGTATGCGACGGCAGCAACGGCGCCGGCAAGACCACGCTGATCCATCGACTGCGCGGCCATCTGGAAGCATGCGGGCGAGAAGTGCTCGTGACCCGCGAGCCGGGCGGCACGCCCATCGGCGAAAAGATCCGGGAAGTGCTGCTGAGCCCCGATACCCCTGAAATGTGCGCGCTGACCGAACTCATGTTGTTCGGGGCCGCCCGGGCGCAGCACCTGCGGGAAAGAATCATCCCCGCTCTCCAAGCCGGCAAAGTCGTGCTGTGCGACCGTTTTGACTCCGCGACCATAAGTTTCCAGCATTATGCGCGCGGTATCGATCTCACTCTGGTTGAGAGCATCAATGCCTTGGCTTTAGAGGGGTTTCAACCCGATCTCTACCTCATCTTGGATCTGGACCCCCGGATCGGTCTTCAACGGGTTCAGCAGCGAGGCGAGGCGCTCGATCGGCTCGAAGCCGAGCAAATGGCTTTCCTGGAGCGCGCGCGTGCGGGCTATCTCGCACAGGCCCGACAGAATCCCCAGCGCTTCAAGGTCCTGGATGCGGGGCGCGACGTCGACGCCGTCTGCAAGGAAGCCATTGCCCTGGTCGGTCAATTGATCGCCCGGCGCACGGCGGCATCCGATTGCCGAACTTTGAGCCCGTGATGGCGCGGATTGCCGAGTTCCTTCCCTGGCAGCGAGACGACGCGGCCGCCTGGCTGGGCGCGGGCGAGCGCTTTGCGCACGCCTGGCTGATCCATGGTCTCTCGGGCATCGGCAAACGCGGTTTTGCACTGGCCGCCGCCGCCTCGCTTTTGTGCGAGGCGCCACGTCAGGGCATGGCGTGTGGCGACTGCCAGGCCTGCCGTTGGGTGGCCGCCGGCAACCACCCGGATCTCCGGCGTGTGCGCCCGGATGCCGTGGCGGCAGAAGAGGGCGACAACTCGGAAGAAACCGAAAGTCAGGCGAAAAAGACGCCTTCGCGAGAGATACGGGTCGAGCAGATTAGGGCGCTGTCGAGTTGGTTCGGCACGGCCACGCATCGGGGGGGGTGGCGCGTGGCGGTGATCTATCCCGCCCAGGCGATGAACGTCATCACCGCGAACGCGCTGCTCAAAGTGCTGGAAGAACCCCCGCCCAAGACGGTATTCCTGCTCACGACCGACGCGCCCGACCTGCTGTTGCCCACCATCGTCTCCCGGTGCCGGCGCCTGCCATTGCCCGTTCCCGATTTCGCACAAAGCGAAGTCTGGTTGCGGGAGCAGGGCGTGAGCGAGCCTCGTGACTGGCTGGCCGCCGCGGGCGGAGCGCCCTTGAGGGCGCTGCAAATGGCCCGATCCGGCGAGACGCCTTGCCCGGCGTGGCTGACCGGTTTTCTAAGGGGAATGGCAAGCGGCACGGCGGGCAACGATCCGATTGCGGCGACGGCTGATGCCCTGGACAAGATCGAGCCCGCCGTCTGGCTTGACGCCTTGCAACGCGCATTTGTCGACCTGTCGCTCGTTGCGGCGGGCGCCCCGGCCCGGTATTTTCCTTCGGAGGAAGAGGCTCTCGCGCGGCTGGCGGCGAATACGACGCCCGCCATGCTGGTTGCCGCCGTGAAATGGCTGACGCAGCAACGCGCCGTG
>JAEWFK010000034.1 GCA_023388835.1 Pseudomonadota bacterium
ACCTGACCGAAGCCGGAGCACGATACTTGCGTCGCGCCTTCCATCAGGCGGGCGAAGTCATAGGTCACCTTCTTCGACAGGATGGACTTTTCCATGCTGGAGATAATCAGGTCCGCGGCTTCGGTCCACCCCATGTGGCGAAGCATCATTTCAGCGGACAGGATTTCGGAACCCGGGTTCACGTAATCCTTGCCTGCGTACTTCGGCGCCGTGCCGTGAGTGGCTTCAAACATGGCCACGGAGTCGGACAGGTTGGCACCCGGAGCAATACCGATACCGCCGACTTGTGCGGCCAGCGCGTCGGAGACATAGTCGCCATTCAGGTTCAGCGTGGCAATGACATCGTATTCGGCCGGACGAAGCAGAATCTGCTGCAGGAAGGCGTCGGCGATGGAATCCTTGACGGTGATCTCGCGACCCGTCTTGGGATTCTTGAATTTGCACCACGGGCCGCCGTCGATCGGCTGGGCGCCGAATTCCTGCTGAGCCAGCTCGTAACCCCAGTCACGGAAGCCGCCTTCCGTGAACTTCATGATGTTGCCCTTGTGAACCAAGGTCACGGACGAACGATCATTGTCGATGGCATACTGAATGGCCTTGCGGACCAGGCGCTGCGTACCTTCACGCGAAACGGGCTTCACGCCGATACCGGAAGTTTCCGGGAAGCGGATCTTGTTGACACCGAGTTCCTTCTGCAGGAAGTCAATGAGCTTGCGCGCGTTGGGACTGCCGGATTCGAACTCGATGCCTGCGTAGATGTCTTCGGAGTTCTCGCGGAAGATGACCATGTTGGTCTTTTCCGGCTCACGCACCGGGGAAGGCACGCCCTTGAAGTACTGGATCGGACGCAGACAGACATACAGGTCTAGCTGCTGGCGCAGGGCCACGTTGAGGGAACGGATGCCGCCGCCCACGGGCGTGGTCAGCGGACCCTTGATCGACACAACGTAGTCGCGCACGGCGTCGAGCGTTTCTTCGGGCAGCCACACGTCAGGGCCGTAGACCTTGGTGGACTTTTCGCCTGCGTACACTTCCATCCAGTGGATCTTGCGCTTGCCGCCGTAGGCCTTTTCAACCGCTGCGTCCACCACCTTGAGCATTACCGGCGTAATGTCAGCACCCGTACCGTCGCCTTCGATATAGGGAACAATGGGCTCGTCGGGAACGTTGAGCGAGAAATCGGCATTGACCGTGATCTTCTGGCCCCCTGCGGGAACCTTGATATGCTGATAGGACATGAATGCTCCAGGGATAGAATCTGACGAGACCTGGCCCCGGCCAGGTCTTATATAAGAGTACCAAGTAGTTTAGCCTACTTTTCCGCTTGGTATGAAGGCACCGCTAAAATGAGTATTTACCTGCCCGCAGGGGCCGTATGGACCGTTACCCATGTTCAATCCATCTCGCGAGCAAGTCCGGCAATTCTTCACCGACGCCTGGGCCAGGCACAAGGCCGGCGGAATCCTGACGCCGCTCGAAACCATTGCTGCGCGCATCATGGAGCAGCATCCAGAGTATCGGGCGGATCTCGAAGACCCGCAAGCCGATCAACGCGACTACACGGTCGAGGAAGGCCGCACAAATCCCTTCCTGCATATGTCCATGCACCTGGCGATTCAAGAACAGGTTTCGATCAATCATCCGCCAGGCATACGGGCTGCGCATGAACGGCTCACGGCCCGCCTGGGGCCGCATGAAACAGAACACATCATCATGGAAGCGTTGGGACAGGTGATCTGGGAAGCCCAGCGACTGGGCGCGCCGCCTGACAATGACAAGTATCTGGACTTGATCTTGCGGCACGCCACCCGCGACTAAGCCTCGCCCGGTCGTAGGCGGAGTCCTAGCGCCTGTTGACCACTTAGCGGCGCACCGCCAAATCGGATGGCAATTGCGCGAGCCAGGCCGCGATGTTGCGCATATCGGCGTCGTTCAGCTGCTGGACCATGGCGGTCATGACCGCATTGCTGCGAGCATTGACGGTGGTGCTGCCGGTGGCGCCACGCTTATAGGCGCGCAAGGAATGCAGCAGGTAGTCTTCGTGCTGACCCGCCAGGACGGGGTAGCTGGGCATGACGGAGGTCTTGCCGTCTGCGCCATGGCAGGACGCACAGGCGAACTTTTCAAAAGCCGCCTGCCCCGCGGTAAGGTCTTCAGCGACGGCGCTGCCGGCCGTGAACGACAGCACCAGTGCGGCGGCGCCTGCGAATCTGATCGACTTCGACTTCATCTTCACGGTCTCCATTACTTCAGGCTGGAATAGTAGGCGGCAAGGTCTGCCATATCCTGCGGGGACAGGCTTTGCGCAATGGCTTCCATGGAAGGAAACGTACGCGCGCCCGACGCGTAGTCCTGAAGCGCGGTGACGATATATTCCGCATTCTGGCCGGCGATCTTGGGAACGTGGTAAACCTCTGGGAAGCTGGCCTTGTAGCCCTGGATGCCGTGGCACCCGATGCACATCGATACCTTGGAACCTGCGGCCTGCGCGTCTCCTTTGATAGGGGTGTCTCCTGCCTGGGCCTGCGCAACAGACGCACAGGCCAATGTCGCGGCCAGCACTGCAAAGGCGCGTGTGAGGGTGCTTCGCAACTTCATGTCGGATTGGCTCTTATAAAATTTTTGGACAGTTGATATTTATCAAGCGAACCACGAAAAAATGTCAGTGTACGATAATCGAAACTCCGACACCTGGCTAGTCCGGGCGCGATCCAAGCAACTGTCAGAAGGACGATAATGAGCCCCGTTTCCACTTTGCCGCCGCCCCGTTTCGAGGGTACCGAACGCTATGTCGCCACGGCCGATCTGAAGATGGCCGTCAACGCCGCGTTGGCCTTGCAGCGGCCCTTGCTGATCAAAGGCGAGCCTGGAACAGGCAAGACCATGTTGGCGGAAGAAGTCGCCCAGGCATTGGGTCGGCCCCTGCTTCAGTGGCATATCAAGTCGACAACCAAGGCGCACCAGGGTCTTTACGAATACGATGCCGTTTCACGCCTGCGCGACTCCCAGTTGGGAGATGAGAAAGTTCGCGACATCCGCAACTACATCGTCCAGGGCGTGCTGTGGCAAGCGTTCGAGTCGGACACTCCGGTGGTCGTGCTGATCGATGAAATCGACAAGGCCGATATCGAATTTCCCAACGACCTGCTGCGCGAACTGGACCGCATGGAATTCCATGTCTACGAGACCCGCCAGACCATCCAGGCGCGTCATCGGCCGCTCATCATCATCACGTCGAACAACGAAAAAGACTTGCCCGACGCATTTCTGCGCCGTTGCTTCTTTCACTACATCGCCTTTCCCGACCGCGAGACGCTGCAAGCCATCGTCGACGTCCACTTCCCCGGCATCCGCGAAGACGTCCTGCGCGCGGCGCTCGACACTTTCTTCACGCTGCGCGACGTACCCGGGCTCAAAAAGAAGCCGTCTACCTCTGAGTTCCTGGACTGGCTGCAGTTGCTGGTGAGCGAATCCGTTCCGGCCGACCAGGTGGGCGGCACGGAAGGCGACCTGCCGCGCTTGGCCGGAGCCCTGCTCAAGAACGAGCAAGACCTCACGCTACTGGAACGGCTTGGCGCCATGACGCGCGCCACCCGGCGCAACTGATGCGGGAGCGACGTCCATGAAGACGACATTCAAGCAGCTTCCCTGCCCCGTCACCCTCCAGGGCCATGGCGTCATTCTCGAGCCCCTGCGGCCCGAGCACGCGCAGAGTCTGGAGCGCGCCGCCGCCGACGGCGAACTCTGGAGACTGCGCGTCACCTCGGTGCCCGAGCCCGGCGCGGCGGCCGCCTATATAGACACCGCCCTCGAAGGCCAGGAAGCGGGCCACATGCTGCCTTTCGTCGTACGGGACGCCCACAGCGGGGAGATCATCGGAACCACCCGTTATCACGACATCATTCCCCCCGTCGCGCGGCTGGAGATCGGCAGCACCTGGTATGCGCAGTCGCGGCAGCGCTCGCATGTGAACACGGCCTGCAAGCTGCTGCTTCTGCGCCATGCCTTCGAGACTCTCGGCGCCGGTGTGGTTGGCTGGCGCACCGACAACTACAACTTCCGCTCGCAGCGGGCCATCGAGCGTCTGGGTGCCCATCGCGACGGGGTGCTGCGTCACCACGCGCTGCGCCGCGACGGCACGGTGCGCGATACAGTCATGTACAGCCTGCTGGCCGGCGAATGGCCCGAGACGGAGCACCACCTCGAATACCTGCTGAGCCGCCATGCTTCTTGACTTCTTCTATCACCTGCGCAAGAGCGGGCTGAAGGTGTCGGTGCAGGAATATCTGACACTGCTGGAGACCTTGCGCGCCGGGGTGATGCAGCCGTCGGTAGATGACTTCTACCATATGGCACGCATGACCTTGGTGAAGGACGAAAGCCTGTTCGATCGCTACGATCGCGCCTTCGCCGCCTTCTACGGCCAAATCGCCGCACTGTACCCGGAAGGCAAGGAAATTCCACTCGATTGGCTGGTGAAGGAAATCCAGAAGAAGCTGACCCCCGAAGAAAAGGCCGCACTGGAGAAGCACGGCTGGGACAAACTCATGGAGATGTTCAAGGAGCGGCTCGAAGAGCAGAAAGGCCGCCACGCCGGCGGCAGCAAATGGATAGGCACCGGGGGCAGCTCCCCCTTCGGACATGGCGGCTACCACCCCGAAGGCATACGTGTCGGAGGCCCTTCCGCCGGCAACCGCACGGCCGTGAAGGTCTGGGAACGGCGGGATTTCCGGGATTACGACGACCAGCAGGAGCTCGGTACGCGCAACTTCAAGGTAGCGCTGCGTCGCCTGCGCCGCTTTGCGCGGGAAGGTGCAGAATCCGAGCTCGATCTGGAAGATACCGTCGCCAGTACGGCGCGCAACGCCGGCATGCTGGACATCCGCATGGTTCCGGAACGCCACAACGCAGTCAAGGTGGTGATGCTGCTCGATGTGGGCGGCAGCATGGACGAACACATCGCGCGCGTGGAAGAACTCTTTTCTGCCGCTCGCAGCGAATTCCGCAATCTCGAAGTCTATTATTTCCATAACTGCCCTTACGAAAGCCTATGGCGCAACAACGCTCGCCGGCGAGCGGAACGCTTCGATACCTGGGACATTCTCAGGAAATACAACGAGGACTGGCGGCTGATCGTGGTGGGTGACGCCACCATGAGCCCCTACGAAATACTGCAGCCGGGCGGGTCGGTCGAGCACTACAACAAGGAAACCGGCGCCGTGTGGATGCAGCGCTTGCTGCAGGCCTGGCCCAAGGCGGTGTGGCTGAATCCCGAGCCGCAGGGATATTGGCAGTATCGCCAATCCATTGCCATACTGCGCGACATCATGCACGACCGGATGTTTCCCATCACCGTTGATGGACTTGAACGCGCAATGCGCATGCTGTCCAAATGAGTTCGAATGTATTGCCTCAACGGCACGAGTCTGTGCATTCCCGATAAGAAGGAAGACATGAACAAGCATACAGAGATCGTTTCCAGACTGTCGCACGGCCTCATGCGCGGCGTGCTGCCCGGCATGCTGGTCGCTGCCACAGTCCTCCTGCCCGCGCAGGCCCGCGAAACTTCCCGCGCTCCGACGGCGGCGGCTGCAGCCACTGCGCCGGCAGCCGCAGCGGCTACGGCGAACACGACCGGCGCACCGCAAGCCGCCCGCGACCAGACGCCCGCCGCCCCCATCTTGCCGCAGGGCGTGGAACAGGGCCCAAGCATCGAAGGAGTTACGGAATACCGCCTGGAGAACGGCTTGCGAGTCGTGCTGGCGCCTGATCCTTCCAAGGCCAACACCACGGTCAACATGACCTACCTGGTAGGCTCCCGCCACGAAAACTACGGTCAAACCGGCATGGCTCACCTGTTGGAGCACATGCTGTTCCGCGGCACGCCCACCTTGCGCAACGCGCTGGCCGAGTTCTCACGCCGGGGGCTTGCAGCCAACGGGACCACCAATCCCGATCGCACCAATTACTACGCGACCTTTGCCACCGATGCCGACACGCTTGCGTGGTACTTGCGCTGGCAGGCCGACGTCATGGTCAACGCGCTGATAGACGGCGATGATCTCCAGGCCGAAATGCCTGTAGTGCGCAACGAAATGGAGCGCGGTGAGAACAACCCCTTCCAGGTTCTCATGCAGCAGATGCAGGCGAGCGCTTTCCGCTGGCACAGCTATGGCAAGAGCACCATCGGGGCGCGTTCCGACGTCGAGAACGTGGACATCGGCCAGTTGCGCGCTTTCTATCACGAACACTATCAGCCTGACAACGCTGTACTCATCGTCTCCGGCAAATTCGACGTCGCCGATACCCTCGCCGTCATTGCTGACGCCTTCGGTCCCATCCCTCGACCCGACCGTACCTTGCCGCCCGAATACACCATTGAGCCCGTGCAGGACGGCGAACGCGCCGTGACGCTGCGGCGCCAGGGCGGCACCCCGCTTGTCGCCGCGCTGTACCGCGCGCCGGCAGTCGCCAATCCCGATTTTTCCGCCCTGGAGCTTGGAGTGGACATCCTTTCCGACACCCCCTCCGGGCGCCTGTACCAACGCTTGGTGCGCGAAAATCTGGCAGCTGAAACCTTCGGCTTCAGCGCCACCATGCGCCAGCCAGGCTATGTTTTCTTCGGCGGCGTTCTGGAACCCGGCATGGACGAAGACAAGGCCCTGGCCGCCCTCACCCGTACGCTCGAAAGCGTGGGTACCGAGCCTCTGCAGGAAGCCGACCTTGAACGCTCCCGCAACGAATGGCTGACAGGGTGGCAACGCGCGTATGCCAACCCTTCCAGCCTGGCCTCCGCCCTGTCGGAGGCTTCGTCGGAAGGCGACTGGCGCCTTTACTTCCTGCGCCGCGACCAAGTCGAAGCCGCGACGCTCGAAGACGTGCAGCGGGTGACCTCGTCCTGGCTCACCGCCAGCAATCGGACTTCCGGCCGTTATATTCCCACGCCGGCGCCGGTACGCGCCCCAACGACCACCGCGCCTGACATCGGCGCCCTGCTGGCCGACTATACGGGCCGGGACGTTTCCGCCGCCGTGGACGCCTTCGACGCCACACCGGCCAACATCGACCAATCCACTGAGCTCGATACCCTGAAGCTGCCCAACGGCGAGCTGAAAATGGCGCTCCTGCCCAAGCCCACCCGCGGTGATCGCGTGGAAGCCCGCCTGGTCGTGCGCTTCGGCGACGAAGAGGCCATGAAGGGGCAACGCAGCGTATCCGAGGCCGTGGCATCGTTGCTGCACCATGGCACCACCAAGATGAGCCGCCAGGAGATCCAGGACCGCTACAACGCCTTGCGCGCCTCGGTCGACGTCAACGGCGGAGGCAATACGGTCGTCGTTTCGATGTCGACAGTGAAAGAACACCTGCCTGCGCTCGTGGAAACGGTGCTGCACGTGCTGCGCGAAGCGAACTTCCCCGACGAGTCCATCGAGGAATATCGCAAGCAGATGAACACGGCCATCACCGACGCCGAATCCCAACCTGGCCCCCTGGCCTCGCGCACCCTCGCACGCCACGACAACCCCTGGCCCCACGACGACATCCGTTACACGCCGACGTTCGAGGAATGGCGCAGTGAGGTCCAGTCGCTGGATATCGCAGCGCTGCGCGGCTTCCATGAGCGCTTCTACGGCGCCAGACAGATCGAGTTCAGTGCCGTGGGAGCCTTCGACCCGGCTGCGGTAAGCGACTCGCTCAAGGCCTCCATCGAAGGCTGGAAACAGGCGCCGGCCTATACCCGCATTCCCGATCCTTACCGTGCAGTTCCGCCCGAAAAATTCCAGATCGACACGCCCGACAAGGCCAACGCAGTGCTTCTGTCCGCCATGCCGTTGAACCTGCAGGATACCGACCCCCGCTACCCTGCACTGGTGCTCGCCAACTATCTGTTGGGCGGCTCCGAGACTTCACGACTGTGGACGCGGGTCCGCGTGGAAGAAGGCTTGTCGTATACCGTGTATAGCAACGCCAGCGTTTCGTCGTACGAGCCCTCTGGAAGCTGGTCGCTTTATGCCATCCATGCCCCCGAGAACAGCCGCCGATTGGAACGAGTCATGGCGGAGGAACTGAAGCGCGCCCTTGAACATGGCTTCACAGAAGAAGAAGTTCAGGAGGGCATCCGTTCGCTGCTGAACTATCGCAAGCTGGGCCGCACCAACGACGGTGCATTGGCGACCGCGTGGCTGAACTATCTCGATCTGGGCCGCACATTTGCGTGGTCAGCGGAGCAAGACGAAAAGATCGCGGCCCTCACGGCCGAACAGGTCAATAGCACCTTGCGTGAATTGCTCAAGCCCGGCCTCTTCAGCACGGCGATCGCCGCCGATCAGGCCAAACAGAAGGACGCCGGCAAGAAAGAAAAGGCGGCGGCCGAGTAAGCCACAGGCGCTTCGGCAGCGCGTTCAGCGTCGCCGAAGCGCCTGCAGCAAACGGACGCTCCGCCGTACCGCCCGCAGCAAAAATCCCGCTGTGCCGATGCTCACAGCACCCAGGAAAAACGCCCTGCCCGCTTTCAGCGTGGCAGGGCGTTTGAATTCGACCGTACGGCCCAGGCTCAAGAAAAGAAGTTCTTCACCCGGTCGCGCCAGGACTGACTATTCGGAGAATGCTTCTCCCCGCCCTGCTGCAATGAGGTCTCGAACTGGCGCAGGATTTTCTTCTGCTCCTCGTTCAATCGTACGGGCGTTTCCACCGACACGTGGCAATACAGGTCGCCTGGATAACTCGAACGCAGCCCGCGTATGCCCTTGCCGCGCAGACGGAAGGTCTTGCCGGTCTGCGTGCCTTCCGGAATGGTGATCGCTCCACGACCTGTGAGCGTCGGGACTTCAAGCTCACCACCCAGCGCCGCCGTGGTGAAGGGTATGGTCAACTCGCAGTGCAGGTCGTCGCCATCGCGCTGGAAGATGCCATGCTGCTTCAGATGGATTTCGACATACAGGTCGCCCGGGGGTCCACCGTTGACGCCGGGTTCGCCGTTGCCGCCCGATCGGATGCGCATGCCGTCATCGATGCCCGCAGGAATCTTCACCTGCAGTGTCTTGTTGCGGCGAATGCGGCCCACGCCGTCGCACGAAGTGCACGGATCGGTGATTTCCTTTCCAGTGCCGTGGCAGGTGGGACAGTTCTGCTGCACGCTGAAAAAGCCTTGCTGCATGCGTACGACACCGGCGCCTTCGCAAGTGTGACAGGTACGCGGCTGCGTGCCGGGCTTGGCACCGTTGCCATGGCAGACTTCGCAGGTTTCCCAACTGGGCACACGGATCTCGGTGTCGAAGCCATTGGCGGCCTGCTCAAGCGTGATGTCCAGCGTGTACTTCAGATCGGCTCCACGGTAGACCTGCGGTCCCCCACCGGGCCCGCGCCGGCCTGCGGCCCCGAAGATTTCCCCGAAGATGTCGCCAAACGCGTCCGCGAATCCCCCGGCTCCACCCATGCCCCCGCCCACCCCGGCATTGGGATCGACACCCGCATGGCCGAAGCGGTCATAGGCCGCCCGCTTCTGCTCGTCGGACAGCATCTCGTAAGCCTCTTTGGCTTCCTTGAACTTTTCCTCGGCTTCCTTGCTGTCCGGATTGCGGTCCGGATGGTACTTCATTGCCAGTTTCCGATAAGCTTTCTTCAGCTCATCGTCTGAGGCGTTCTTGGCGACCCCCAGTATCTCGTAATAATCGCGTTTTGCCATGTGTTTGCTTGCGTCGGTGACGTGCTCCGTGTCTGAACGAGAACGCCCGATTTCCGGCTTGAAGGCCGAAAACCGGGCTACGAGGCGCTACAGGGAAACCGACCGGTTCACCGCGTGACCGAGTCGGCGCTTCCCCTCGCAGACGTTATTGATCGCGTTTGACTTCCTTGAAGTCGGCGTCGACGACGTCGTCGTCAGCGGGCTTGGACGGTGCTTCCTCAGCACCGGCCTGTGCCTGCATGTCTGCGTACATCTTCTCGCCCAGCTTCTGGGACGCGGCGCTCAGGGCTTCCGCCTTGGCGTCGATCTCTTCCTTCGTACCGGACTTCAGAACTTCTTCAAGCTCCTTGACGGCCGCTTCGATGGCTTCCTTCTCGGAGGCTTCGAGCTTGTCGCCATACTCAGCCAGCGACTTGTGAGTCGCGTGCACCAATGCATCGGCCTGGTTGCGGGCTTGGGCCAGCTCGGCGACGCGGTGATCTTCCTCGGCGTTGAGCTCGGCGTCCTTCACCATGCGTTCGATCTCGTCTTCGCTCAGACCGGAGTTCGCCTTGATGGTGATCTTGTTTTCCTTGCCGGTACCCTTGTCCTTCGCCGACACGTGCAGGATGCCGTTGGCGTCGATGTCGAAGGTCACCTCGATCTGAGGCACACCGCGAGATGCGGGCGGAATGCCTTCCAGGTTGAACTCGCCCAGCGCCTTGTTGGCGGTGGCGATCTCACGCTCGCCCTGATAGACCTTGATGGTCACGGCCGGCTGATTGTCGTCGGCAGTGGAGAACACCTGCGAGAACCGAGTGGGAATCGTGGTGTTCTTCTTGATCATCTTGGTCATCACGCCGCCCAGCGTTTCGATGCCCAGGGACAGCGGAGTGACGTCCAGCAGAAGGACGTCCTTGCGGTCGCCGGAAAGCACGGAACCCTGGATGGCGGCACCGGCAGCCACGGCTTCGTCCGGATTGACGTCCTTGCGTGGCTCACGGCCGAAGAACTCCTTGACCTTTTCTTGGACCTTGGGCATGCGGCTCATGCCGCCCACCAGGATCACGTCATCGATGTCGCCCGCCTTGATGCCGGCGTCCTTGATGGCGATGCGGCAAGGCTCGATGGTGCGATCGATCAGGTCTTCGACCAGTGCTTCGAGCTTGGCGCGTGTGACCTTCAGGGTCAGGTGCTTGGGCCCGCTGGCGTCGGCAGTGATGTAAGGCAGGTTGATCTCGGTCTGCTGAGCAGAGGACAACTCGATCTTGGCCTTCTCGGCTGCTTCCTTCAGGCGCTGCAGGGCCAGGACATCCTTGGACAGATCGACACCGCTTTCCTTCTTGAATTCGGTGATGATGTAGTCGATGATGCGCTGATCGAAGTCTTCGCCGCCCAGGAAGGTGTCGCCGTTGGTGGAGAGCACTTCGAACTGCTTCTCGCCATCAAGGTCAGCGATCTCGATGATGGAGATGTCGAAGGTGCCGCCGCCCAGGTCATACACCGCAATCTTGCGGTCGCCCTTTTCGGATTTATCCAGGCCAAAGGCCAGTGCGGCCGCCGTGGGCTCGTTGATGATGCGCTTGACTTCCAGACCGGCAATGCGCCCGGCATCCTTGGTGGCTTGGCGCTGGCTGTCGTTGAAGTAAGCGGGCACCGTGATCACGGCCTCGGTCACTTCCTCGCCCAGGTAGTCCTCGGCGGTCTTCTTCATCTTGCGCAGCACATCGGCCGACACCTGCGGAGCGGCCATCTTCTTGCCCTGGGCTTCCACCCACGCGTCACCGTTGTCTGCCTTGACGATCTTGTAGGGCATCAGTTCGATGTCCTTCTGGACCGCCTTTTCGTCGAACTTGCGGCCGATCAGGCGCTTGACGGCAAACAGCGTGTTGGTCGGGTTGGTGACCGCCTGGCGCTTGGCCGGCGCGCCGACGAGGACTTCGCCGTCCGGCATGTAGGCGACGATGGAAGGCGTGGTACGGGTGCCTTCGGCGTTTTCGATAATCTTGACACTGCTGCCTTCCATGACGGAAACACAGCTATTAGTGGTGCCAAGGTCGATACCAATGATTTTTCCCATGATTGGTGATCCTGCGAAAAGTGTTGATTCGTGAATACGGCTGATGCTTACGGATGCTTGCTAATTGGGGTCGAGGCCGTGGTTTTCAAGACTGCCCTGCCGAAACCATCACCAACGCGGGCCGCAACACGCGTTCAGCAATCGTGTAACCCTTCTGCAGCACCTGCACGATGCAGCCGGCGGCTTGGTCGGACGGGACCGAAGAAATGGCCTGATGGAAGTGCGGGTCGAACTTGTCGCCAGGTGCCGGGGCGACCTCGCGCATCTGGTTGCGTTCGAATGCGCCATTGAGCTGACGCAGCGTGGCTTCCACACCTTCCTTCCAGGCTTCGGCGGTCTGGTCGGTGAGAGCCAGGGCGGCCTCAAGGCTGTCGCGCACGGGAATGAGGCTCTCGGCAAAGGACTCGGTGCCGAACTTGCGCGCCTTGGCGACATCGTCCTGGGCGCGGCGGCGAACATTCTCGACCTCTGCACGGGCGCGCAGCAATTCCTCGTGATAGCGCGCCACCTCTTCCTGGGCGGCGGAAAGCTTCACACCGAGGTCTTCTTCCGATGCTGCGCCGAACTGCACCAAGCCCTCGTCCTGCTCCGAATCGTCGGCCTGAGTACCAACGGTGTGTGCCTCGTTGATCTCGAGTTGCTCGGACGTGTCCGGTTTCTGGTTTTCCTGCTTGGGGTCCACAGGTTCCTGGGGTGCAGACATAGATCTTCTCCACTGGCTGAAGTATGCAATTCTCGCCAGTTGGGGTCGCTTGTCCGTATTTCAAGGGCATCCGGGCGGGTTTTCAGGCGGCGGGCTCCGCAGTCAGATTGCGCTGCACGAGATCGGCCAGAGCGCTGACCCAGACCGGGTCTCCGTTCAGGCAGGGGATATAGCGGAAAGCCTTGCCGCCCTCTTCAAGGAAGGCATCGCGGCATTGCATCTGGATTTCCTCAAGGGTTTCCAGGCAGTCCGCCAGAAAGCCGGGACACATCACATCTACCGTGCCGACACCGGAACGCGCCCATTCCCGAAGCGTGGGCTCAGTGTAGGGCTGCAGCCACTCCTGGGCGCCGAAGCGGCTTTGAAAGGAATGGTGGACGCGCGTGCCGTCTTCGCCTAATGCCTGCTTGAGCGCCCGCACTGTATCCATGCAGTCGCGGTGATAAGGATCGCCTTTCTGGACAGTCACCCGCGGAATGCCATGGAAGCTGAGCAGCAAGCGCTCAGGCTTGCCGTGTTGCTGCCAATGCCTCTGAACGCTGGCGGCAAGCGCCGCGATATAACCCGGGTCGTCGGGATAGCGCTTGATGAAACGCAGCTCCGGCTGGTCTCGGCGCCGGCTTGCATACGCGTTGACCTTGTCGACGGCTGTAGCCGTCGTGCTCGCGGCATACTGCGGGTACAGCGGCACGACCAATATGCGTTCGCAGCCCGCATCGCGCAGCGTATCCATGGCGGCGGCAATGGAGGGATTTCCGTAACGCATGCCCACGGCCGCCTGGATGACGACCCCGCGGCGGGCGAGTTCCTGTTGCACGCCTTCGGCCTGCCGGCAGGAACCGACCAGCAAGGGCGAGCCCTCTTCCCACCAGATTTCCTCATAACGCGGCGCCAATGCGCGCGGCCGTCGCGTGAGAATGAACAGGCGAAGGATGGGCTGCCACAAGACGGGCGGGATTTCGATTACTCGCGGATCGGACAGGAACTCGGCGAGATACCGGCGGATGGCTGTGGGCGTGGGTGCGTCAGGTGTGCCGAGATTGATGAAGAGCACCCCGACCGGATTTTCGGACCGGGCCGGCGGCTCCGCCACCAGCGCATGAGGGTCGGCCGGCTCAGGCAGATAAGGCGAAATAAACGAAGTCATTGCGTATTGTTGTGGCTGAGAGCGTTGGAGAGCAGCCTGGCGGTGATGTCGACAATGGGTATGACGCGCTCGTAGGCCATACGTGTGGGCCCGATCACGCCCAGAGTGCCGACCACCTTGCCGTCCACGCCATAAGGCGCCGTGATCACTGATACGTCGTCCATGGGCACCAGGTCGGAGTCGCCGCCGATATAGATCTGCACACCATGTGCGTGGCTGGAAACGTCCAGCAATTGCAGCAGATCGGTCTTCTTCTCGAAGAGCGCGAACATGCGCCGCAGGCGGTCCATGTCGGAAGCGATCTCCGAGATATCAAGCAGTTTGCGTTCGCCTGCGATCACCAGGGATTCGTCCACGTCGGGATCCGACGTGCCGGCCTCGACCGCTGCCTGCATGAGACGCGAAATGTCCGCCTGCAAAGACGACAATTCCTTTTTGAGCGCGCTGCGCACTTGGTCGAAGGACTTCCCCGAGAAATGCTGATTGAAGAAGTTGCTGGCCTCGATGAGTTCCTGTTCGAGATAGTCGCGCTTGACGAAGAGAATACGGTTCTGGACGTCTCCGTCGGGCGTCACGATGATGAGCAGCACGCGGGACTCAGACAGCCGGATGAATTCGATCTGACGGAAGATCTGCGAACGCTTGGGCGCCAGCACCACGCCGGCGAACTGCGACATATTGGACAGCAGGGTGGCGGCGGCCGACACCGCGCGCGTCGGGTCGGCAATGGGAAGCTGGCGCGGCAGGCGTTCCGAGGGCGCCATCTGCAAGCTCTGCACCGCCAACAGGCGATCGACGAACAAGCGATAGCCCTGGGGCGTGGGCACGCGGCCGGACGACGCATGAGGACTGTGGATCAGGCCGAGGTCTTCCAGGTCGGCCATGACATTGCGAATCGTGGCGGGAGACAGGTCGAACATCTTGGAAAGCGTGCGCGAGCCGACGGGCTGGCCGTCTGCGATATAACGCTCTATCAGCACTTTCAACAGTGCCTTGGCTCGATCATCCATATGTACCCGCC
>JAEWFK010000109.1 GCA_023388835.1 Pseudomonadota bacterium
TGGTGGCCTGGGGCGGAATCGAACCACCGACACGCGGATTTTCAATCCGCTGCTCTACCGACTGAGCTACCAGGCCATCGAAGAAGCAGAACTATACACCAAATTTTCTGCCTGTGCAGGCGCTCGGGAAGTTTTTCGAATTCCTCCGGCCGCTTTCCCTGGTACAGACGATCTGCGTTCAACTTGCGCCAGAACAAGCCGCGCTCGCCCGGCGCCTTAGCATACCGATTATAATTCATGACGTTACATGCTCTTATGGCGCTCTTTCTCACACATGTCTGTCGATGTCCTTACGTTTGGTCTGAACCATGTTTCGGCGCCGGTCTCGGTCCGAGAACGGGTGTCGTTCCCGCTGGATGTCGTCAAACCAGCTCTAGATGGTTTGCGCAGTGCTTTTGGCAGCGCCGTACGCGAAGCCGCCATCCTGTCCACCTGTAACCGTACCGAGATCTACTGCGCGGCGGATCCGAACGTTTCCGTTCATATCCCGGAATGGCTAGCTGACTTCAACCGGCTTGAGCGCGGCTCCCTGCAGCCGCATCTGTACCAATACCAAAGCAACGAAGCCGTGCGGCACGCATTTCGTGTCGCCAGCGGGCTGGACTCCATGGTTCTGGGCGAACCTCAGATTCTGGGGCAGATGAAGGAAGCGGTGCGTGCCGCCGAAGCCGCCGGTTCGCTGGGTACCCTATTGCATCAGTTGTTCCAGCGCACCTTCTCGGTTGCAAAGGAAGTCCGAAGCACAACCGCCATCGGCGCGCACTCGGTGTCCATGGCCGCGGCGGCGGTGAAGCTCGCCGAGCGTGTCTTCGGGGATCTGTCCCAATGCAACACCCTGTTCATCGGGGCCGGCGAAATGATCGAGCTCTGTGCGACCCACTTCGCGGCGGTGCGACCCCGCCGGATGGTCGTGGCCAACCGCACGGTCGAAAGGGCCGAACTTCTCGCCAACCGTTTCAATGCGCGCAGCATCAAACTGTCCGAGCTGCCCGATCGCATCGCTGAATTCGACATCATCGTTTCCTGTACGGCCAGTTCGTTGCCCATCCTGGGGTTGGGCATGGTGGAGCGCGCCACGCGTTCGCGCCGCCATCGCCCCATGGTGATGGTCGATCTCGCTGTGCCGCGCGATATCGAACACGAAGTCGGTCGTCTGGCCGACGTCTATCTCTACACGGTCGACGATCTGGGACGTCTCGTGCAAAGCGGCGCCGACGCCCGCAAGGCGGCAGTCGTGCAAGCCGAAGCCATCATCGAGACGCGTGTGCAGAATTTCATGCGCTGGCTCCAGAGCCGGGAAGCCGTCCCGACCATCATCGAATTGCAGCGCACGGCCGACAAGGTTCGCCAGCAGGAACTCGAAAAGGCGCGCCGCTTGCTCGCACGCGGCGATGATCCTGAACGCGTCCTCGAAGCGCTGGCGCATGGCCTCACTCAGAAGTATCTGCACGGTCCCATGGCGACACTCAATCAGAGTGAATCCGAAGAACGCACCCAGCTTCTTTCCTTGCTTCCCCGCCTGATGCCGGCCGCTGAAAAGCGCCGTTAGTTTCGTCTTCCTTCCTATGAAAAACTCCATGCGTAGCCGGCTGGAACAGCTGGCACACCGTCTGATAGAGATCGACGCCTTGCTGGCCGAACCCGAAATCGCAAGTGA
The DNA here is from genome assembly GCA_023388835.1 of Pseudomonadota bacterium. Classification (GTDB taxonomy): domain Bacteria; phylum Pseudomonadota; class Gammaproteobacteria; order Burkholderiales; family Burkholderiaceae_B; genus Yanghanlia. The sequence goes on from JAEWFK010000109.1 coordinate 1,658, forward strand.
TATGGATCGCTTTCGCAAGCTTTCGCGCGAACGGTCCGAAATCGAGCCGGTCGTACACGCCTTCAACGCTTATTGCGCGGCCGAATCGGATATCCAGGACGCGAAGGACATGCTCGCGGACCCTGACATGCGCGAGATGGCCGAGGAGGAGCTGGAAACGGGTAAGGAACGGGTCGAGGTTCTGGAAGGCGAGTTGCAGATCCTGCTGCTGCCGCGTGATCCCGACGACGACCGCAGCGTCTTCCTCGAAATCCGGGCCGGCACGGGCGGAGATGAGAGCGCGCTTTTCGCCGGAGATTTGATGCGCATGTATTCGCGCTTCGCCGAAAATCGTGGCTGGCGGGTCGAGTTCATGTCCGAAAGCGGTTCGGAGGTCGGCGGCTACAAGGAAGTCATTGCGCGGCTGGATGGCGCCGGTGTGTACGGCGAGCTGAAGTTCGAATCCGGCGCACACCGTGTGCAGCGGGTTCCCGAAACAGAAGCCCAGGGACGCATCCACACATCGGCCTGCACGGTTGCGGTGCTGCCCGAGGCCGACGCTCAGTCCGAGATCCAGATCAATCCCGCCGACCTGCGCATCGACACCTTCCGCGCCAGCGGCGCCGGCGGTCAGCACGTCAACAAGACCGACTCCGCTGTACGCATCACCCACTTGCCGACGGGCATGGTAGTGGAATGCCAGGACGATCGCTCACAACACCGCAATCGCGACAAGGCCATGCAAGTGCTGGCCGCGCGCCTTAAGGACAAGCAGCAGCAGGAAACCCAGGCCAAGGAAGCCGCCCAGCGCAAGAGCCTGATCGGTTCGGGCGACCGGTCGGAGCGCATACGTACCTACAATTACCCGCAAGGCAGAGTGACGGATCACCGTATCAATCTCACTTTGTACAAGCTCGCGCAGATCATGGAAGGCGATCTGGACGAACTCATTGGCGCGCTGCGTGCGGAGCACCAGGCGGAGCAGCTGGCGGCACTGGGTCACGACTGAGCCATGGACACCTTGCGAGCGTTGATGCGGGAGAGCCGTTTGCCCGCGCTGGAAGCCCGTATGCTCTGGCAGCAGGTGTTGCAGGTGCCGCGTTCCTGGCTCCTCGCTCATGATGACGAGCCCATAGCGGCCGACCGCATCGATGCGTATAGGCAACTCGAGCTCCGCCGGCTCGAGGGGGAACCCATGGCCTATATACTGGGAACCCGGGAATTCATGGGGCACGATTTCCATGTCTCGCCCGCCGTATTGATCCCTCGTCCGGAAACCGAACTTCTGGTCGAGACGGCGGTCAAATTCCTATCGGACCGAGCGGGTGCCAAGGTGCTGGATCTCGGTACCGGTTCGGGAGCCATCGCCGTATCGCTGGCCCTGGCATGTCCGCACGCCAGGGTGGTGGCAACCGATCTCAGTGCCGACGCGCTTCGAATCGCCATGAGAAACACCAAGGAACTGGAAGCGACGGTGGAATTCCACCAAGGCGGCTGGTATCAAGCCCTGCCGCCGGGCAAGGTCTTTGACCTCATCGTGTCCAATCCGCCTTATATTCCTTTGGGTGACCCTCATCTGGCCGAAGGCGATCTGCGCTTCGAACCAACCATGGCGCTGTCCGACGGCGCTGACGGCCTCGATGCTTACCGCGCCATCGTGGCCGGCGCGGCGGCGCATCTGCGCCCCGGCGGCGGCCTTTATGTCGAGCACGGGTGGGATCAGGCCGGTCCCGTCTGCGAGCTGCTGCAACAGGCCGGTGCCCGCGCGGTACACAGCTTGCCGGATTTGGCTGGCATACTACGCGTGAGCGGTGGTCATTTCTAACCTTTTCTTTTCGGAAGTTTCATCCATCATGAGCGAAGTTCAAGATTTCATCCGTGAAACCATTTCCTCGCACCCCGTCGTGCTTTTCATGAAGGGCACCGCACAGTTCCCGCAGTGCGGCTTCTCGGGCCGCGCCATCCAGGCACTGCGTGAAGCCGGCGCAAGCAAGCTCGTCACGGTGAACGTGCTCGACGACGAAGAAGTGCGCCAGGGCGTCAAGGAGTTCTCCAATTGGCCAACGATTCCTCAGCTCTACGTCAAGGGCGAGTTCATCGGCGGCTCCGACATCATCGGTGAAATGCTCACCAACGGCGAACTGCACACAGTTCTGAAAGAGGCTGAGGCCACCGAGTGAGTAGCAAGCGGCGTCTCGTTGTCGGCGTCACCGGCGCGACGGGCGCCATCTATGCCCAGCGCCTCTTGCAGTCGCTGCGCGAAATCGGCGGGGTGGAGACCCATCTGGTCATCTCCCCGCCGGGCATACTCACCATCAAGCACGAATTGGGGCTGTCCCGTCACGACTTCAATGCGCTGGCGGATCACGTGCACAGTTTCCGGGACGTCGGTGCATCGCTGGCCAGCGGCAGCTTCGCCACAGCGGGCATGGTGGTCGCGCCTTGTTCGGTTCGCACGCTGGCGGCCGTGGCTCACGGTTTTTCCGACAATCTCATTACCCGGGCGGCCGACGTCACCCTGAAAGAACGTCGGCGGCTGGTTCTCATGCTGCGGGAAACGCCCTTCAATCTGGCGCATCTGCGCAACATGACGGCAGTGACGGAAATGGGCGGAGTCATCCTCCCGCCATTGCCCGCCTTCTACCTGCACCCGAAGAGCATCCTCGAAATGGTCGACCATACCGTTGCGCGGGTACTCGACATGTTCGATATCACCATGTCTTCACCGCGCTGGCAGGGCATGGACGCACCCGCGGAGCCCTGAGCGCCGGCTGTCCAGGCCCGCCTGCGGCCGCCGTCAGCCGTTCTGCACTTTAAGCGGAATGACGCGCGGCCGCTTTGCCTCGGCAATATCTGCTGTAATGATTTCTGCGTCCGCCGTTGCGGGCCCGCTTCCGTTCAGGAGCTTGTCGTCCATCGCCGGGGCTTCGTCGCCTTCCCGCGCGGGCAGGGGTGTATCAAAGTCCTCAGTGTCAAAGGCGATGTCGCCGCCGGAATCGGGTGCTCCTTCAGCGTGCAAGTTCATGAAATCGAACAAGCCATGGTCCATCAGATGGCTGGGAACGACGCGCGACAAGGCGCCGAATACATTCCATGAGCGACCCGGGAAGCGTTTGTCCCAATCGGCGATCATCCGTGTGACTTCCTTGCGTTTCAGGTTCTCCTGAGAGCCGCAGAGGTTGCACGGAATGATGGGGAACTTCTTCAGTTCCGCGTAGGCGATCAGGTCTTTTTCCGGCACATAGGCGAGCGGCCGGATGACGACATTCTTGCCATCGTCCGACTGCAGTTTCGGCGGCATCGCCTTCATACGCCCGCCATAAAACAGATTCAGGAAGAAGGTACCCAGTATGTCGTCGCGGTGGTGGCCCAAGGCGATCTTGGTCGCGCCCAGCTCGCCCGCCACTCGGTACAGAATGCCCCGGCGCAGGCGCGAGCACAGCGAACACATCGTCTTTCCTTCGGGGAGGACGCGCGTGACGATCGAGTAGGTGTCCTGGTTCTCGATGTGGTAAGGCACACCGAGCGACTCCAGGTATTGCGGCAATACGTGTTCTGGGAAGCCGGGCTGCTTCTGGTCGAGGTTGACCGCAATAATATCGAAACGGATGGGCGCGCGCTTCTGCAGGGTCTGCAAAATGTCCAGCAAGGCATATGAATCCTTGCCGCCGGACAGGCAGACCATGACCTTGTCGCCCTCTTCGATCATGTTGTAGTCGGTGATGGCGCGGGCGGTCTCGCGGACCAGTCGCTTGTTCAGTTTGTTGGCGTTGACGCGTTCGCGCTCGGCGCGCCGGACATCGTCTGCGGTGAGCGCCGTATTTTCGGAGATGGAAGGGGATTCTGCGTCCATGATCGGTGTCTTTCTGTTGGGTCAGCGGCTGCGTTGGACTTCAATTCCGACCGCTGCGCAATCGGAGAAGGCCAGGGGTTTGCTCACCCGTATGCGCAAATGAACGACCTCGGGAAACTCGCCGAATATTCTTTCGGTAAGCTGTTCCGTGAGCGTTTCCAGTAGATGTACATGGCGGCGGGTACATTCGTCCACGATGGCATTGCGCAGATGGCGGTAGTCCAGCACCGTGTCGATGTCGTTGTCATGCACCTCCTGCGATACGTTCACATCGAATTCAGCGTCGATGTGCAGCGGCTGCGTGGCACGAAGCTCATGCTCCAGGATGCCGATACGCGCGTCCAGCGCGAGCTGTTCGAAAATGATGCGTCGGGTAGGCATGTTGTGACCTTGTAGAATCCCACGATTGTAGTGCTTTGAGGAAAGGGTCAGTCAGGGTCATGGGCACCGCCGTAAATGTCGCAAGTCAACGGGCACACTTCGTTCACGACGCATTGATCATCGGTGCCGGTCCGGCCGGCGTTTCGTGTGCGGTGTGGTTGGCAAATCTGGGCCTGCATCCGCTGGTGCTGGATGCGGCGCCGAGTGTAGGCGGCTTGTGTCGTGGGAACCCGTTTCCGGACCCTTGGACCGTGCTTGTTCCGCACGCCGACGGGAATGCGATTGCCGAACAACTCAGTCGCAGCATTGCGGAATCGCGAGCGCAGCTGCGGCTGAACACCGCCGTCGAGCGCATCCGGTTGTGCGGCGCCCATGCCCCCGCCAGATTCGTGGCGGTCTGTGCCACAGGCGACGTCGTTCATGGGAGCTCGGTCGTTCTTGCCACCGGCGTGCGCGCTCGCGGAAAAGAGCTGGCGGCACACCCGGATGATGGTACGCCCCTACCCGGGATTCTCGTGGGTCCTGGCGGCGATGTGGCCGGGCAGGATTACGCCGGCAAACGGGTCGCTATCCTTGGGGGCGGTGATAACGCCTTCGAAAACGCGCTGTACGCGTCTCGCCGCGGGGCGGCTTGTGTCACGCTTTACGCGCGCAGCGTCCATGCCCAGCAGCAGTTCCGCGATCAGATACCGCCGGAGTCGATACGCCGCGGCCGCCATGTGATCGATCCGGTGGCTCGACGTGTGAACGGCGAGGCCTATGATCTGATACTGGTGTTCTATGGCTGGGAGCCGGCTCTGGATCCGGTAATGGATCTTCCGCTCGCCCTTGATGCGGGCGGATTCGTCGACACGGATCGCTACACGGCACAAACAAGCGCGGAAGGCATTTATGCTGTCGGCGAAGTCACGCGACGCCAGCACCCTTGCGTGCTGACGGCCATGGCGGACGGTGTGGTGGCCGCCAAGGCCATCCAGGCCCGGCTTGAGCGTCGGCCGGCATGATGGACCGCCGGCATGGCCGGCGGCACTTGCCGACCTTCAGCCGGCTGATTTTTCCGTGTCCCGCCGCAGTTCGCATTGCGTCGGGGCCGCTGCGGCCAACCTCAGCTCGAAATGCCGAAGCTCGTCGCGCCGGAATACATGCACGATCACCGCCTCGCCGGGCCGGTGGCGGGACAGCAGGGTGCTGAGTGATTTTTCGTCCTGCACGCGCAGGCCACCCACCGCGACGATAATGTCTCCAGCGGACAGGCCCGCCTTGTGTGCTGCGCCGCCTTCGTAGACCGTGGCCACCACGCACTGCCCATTGGCGCTACGTAGGCGGGCATCCATCCCGCTGTCGTTGTCGGCCGCCTTCCAAGACATTGCAATGTGCTGGTGCCCCAGCAGCCTCTCCAAAGGCACATCTTCACGTCCATAGGCGTAGCGGGAAAGGAATTCCCCGGCATCAAAGCCTGTGGCTTCGCGAACGAGCGCGGGCATGTCGCCCTCATCGATTCCCATCGGCTTGCCTTGATAGAACTCGCGGCCGTAGCGGTCCCACATCAGTTGCATCACATCATCGAGCGAGCGCGTGTCCTCGGTAGCCTGGCGAATCGCCAAATCGAGTCCGAGGGCAACCAGCGAGCCCTTCGTGTAGTAGCTCACCAGTGCATTGGGGGAGTTCTCATCCTGCTTGTAATAGCGAGTCCAGGCATCGAACGAACTTTCAGCCACGCTCTGCTTGAGGCGCCCCGCGCCGCGATGCACCGTGGTGATGGTCTTGGCCAGCCTGCGCAGGTAGGCCGCCTCATCGATGATGCCCGCACGCAGCAGAAACAGGTCGTCGTAATAGGAGGTGAACCCTTCGAATACCCAGAGCAGCTGGGTGTGGTTCTCGCGGGCCAAGTCGTACGGCGTAAAGGCGGCCGGCTTGATGCGTTTCACGTTCCAGGTGTGGAAGTATTCATGGCTGACCAAGCCCAGGAAGTTCTCGTAGCCCTCGCCCGCATCGCTGCGCCCCTTCGCAGGCAGGTCGTTACGGCTGCACATCAGCGCCGTCGACGCGCGATGCTCCAAACCGCCGTAGCCGTCGCCCGTCACCATCGTCATGAAGACATAGCGTTCGGCACTATCCAGAAACGGCGCTTGGCGGCTGTGAGGTTCAAAGAACTCGATCTGGGCCTCGCAGATGCGGCGTGTATCTTCGATGATGCGTTGCAGATCCAGGCCGGGCGCGACGCCCGTGAACACCATTTCATGCAGAGCGCCGCAGGCTTCGAAGCTCGCCACTTGCGGTGTGCCCATCTCCACAGGATGGTCGATGAGCGCATCGTAGTCGGGCGCGATATACATGCCGAAGCCGTGTCGCGGCGCGGCGAGCGGATGATCTGTTGCTTCCGGCAATGAGGTGTGCACAGTCCAATGACCGGCTTGCGGAGGCGGCTGCAGATGCACCAGGCATGGCTGGTCTTCCTGGCCGCGCACGGCCAGAAAGAGGCTGGTGCCGTTGAAGAAGGCATGGGTCTCGTCGACGTGGGCGCCCCTGACCGAGAGGTCCCAGGCATAGACGGTGTACTCCACAGTGAGCGCGCCCACGCAGGGTTCGCAGCGCCAGCTGTGGTTGCCGCTCTTGCTCACCAGCACAGGTTTGTCGCCACAGCGGGCTTCCAGTGTTTCGACTTGGCGAGCGAAATCTCGAATAAGATAGCTGCCGGGAATCCAGGCTGGAAGCGCAAGCTCTTGTCCTTCCGCGTCGGGGTTGGCAATGGTCAAGATAACGCGCAGCCGATGGCCGGCGAGGTCATGCGGGATGACTGCGTAAGTAATCAAATCGGTTTTCATTCCTCAATATTAACGTCCAACAAGGAGACGGCATGAATGCACCCATGGTGAAAACAGAAGTCAGGGGTCGTGTGGCATTGGTCACTCTCGATCGCCCGAAAGCGCTGAACGCCCTGAGCAACGAACTCATTGATGAACTCGCAGATGCGCTGCGCAAGTTCGATGCAGACGAGGGCATCGGCGCCATCGTGCTGACCGGTTCCGAAAAGGCATTTGCCGCTGGCGCAGATATCGCCGCCATGCAGGGCTGGAACTACATGGACGTTTATAAACAGGATTACCTCGGCGGGAACTGGGAGTCCCTCAAGCGCATCCGTAAGCCGATCATTGCCGCGGTATCCGGCTACGCGTTGGGCGGGGGTTGCGAGCTGGCCATGACATGCGATCTCATCATTGCGGCCGAGAACGCCAAGTTCGGCCAGCCCGAGATCAAGCTGGGCGTCATCCCAGGCTTCGGTGGAACCCAACGGCTGCCTCGAGCCGTCGGCAAGGCCAAGGCCATGGACCTCGTGCTGACCGGCCGCATGATGGATGCCGACGAAGCCGAGCGTGCGGGCCTCGTGTCGCGTGTGGTACCGGTCGAACGTCTTCTGGAAGAAGCCATGCAGGCCGCCGAAATCATCGCCTCTTATTCCTTGCCGTCCGTCATCATGGCCAAGGAATGCGTAAACGCGGCCGACGAGGGCACGCTGAACGAAACCCTCATGTACGAGCGGCGCAACTTTCATGCCCTGTTCGCCACGGAAGACCAGAAGGAAGGCATGCAAGCCTTCGTCGAAAAGCGCAAACCCCAATTCAAGCACCGATAAGACAGTGCCGGCCTGCTCGCGGATCAGGCCGGTACTGTTGGGTTTGTGTTCTGCCAGCTTGCTTGGGTTTCTTGAAAAACGCTATACTCTTTGAGTTTGCCGGCGCGCAGCGCCTGCAATACCGGGTTTAGCCCCCAACGACTTTAGCAGCGCAGTTGGGAAGGCGACTTCAAGCGCACTTGGGAAGGCGGGTTCATGGATGAGAATTCCCCCATCGTACTGACCGACGCGGAACGCGCGCGAATCGGTCAGCGCGCCAGCCAGGGCCTTATCAGGGCACTGGTCGCGCAGGCGGGCATGGCCGTGTTCGCGGTCGTGCTGTCGGGCATGGTGGCGGGGGCCAATGCGGCGTTGTCGGCGCTCGTGGGCGCGGCCGCGTATTTCATTCCGAACGTGCTTTTCGCCTTGCGTCTGTTTGCGGGCATGCTGGGCCCTATGAAGTCCGGCCCCATGGCCTTTTTTTGGGGCGAGGCATTCAAACTCGGTACCGCGGTTCTGATTCTTGGGCTCGCAGCATGGAAAGGAGAGGGCTGGCTGGTTTGGCCTGCGCTGCTGCTGGGTCTGCTGTGTGTATTGAAAGGGTATGTGCTGCTACTGGCGTTTCGCAAGCTGCCGTAGCGGTATTGATTGGTCTCGGGGAATTCTCCGGTTCGTGTTTACAGGATAAGGTTTCAGATGGCTTCTGCTGCTGATATTTCGCCCCAGTCTTACTACATCCAGCATCACCTGGTTCACCTGAATAATATCGGTGAAAAACAGTCAGCCGTCGCCAATTTCGGTGTCATCAACTATGACTCCCTGATCTGGTCGGTGCTCATGGGCATCATTGTCCTGTTCTTCCTGTGGCGCGCCGCCTCGCGTGCCACCACGGGCGTGCCAGGTCGCTTCCAGGTGGCCGTTGAAATGCTCGTCGACATGGTCGAAGACCAGGCCAAGGGCATCGTCCCCAACGAAAAGAGTCGCCGCTTCGTGTCGCCGCTGGCGCTCACGATCTTCCTGTGGATCATCCTCATGAATACGCTCGACTTGGTTCCGGTCGACCTCATGCCCTGGATCCTCAAGATCACCGGCCTGGGCGCCGAGCATGGCGACCCCGTTTACTACCATCGTATTTTGCCCACCGCCGATCTCAATATCACCATGGGTATGTCCCTGGGCGTGTTGCTGATCATGATCTACTACGGCATCAAGATCAAGAATCCCGGCGGTTTTGTCAAAGAGCTGTTCAGTGCTCCGTTCCACGGTCATGGCGTTGCCGCCCTGATTCTGGCGCCCGCCAACCTGCTCATGAACCTTATCGAGTATGCAGCGAAAACCGTTTCGCTTGGCATGCGGTTGTTCGGCAACATGTTTGCCGGCGAACTCGTCTTCATGCTGATCGCCCTGCTGGGCGGTGCATGGACCGGTTTTAATGGCGCAAGCCTTGGTCTTGGTCTGGGCCATATCCTGGCCGGCACGGTGTGGGCCATCTTCCACATCCTTATCGTGCTGCTGCAAGGCTTCATCTTCATGATGCTCACCCTCGTCTACGTGGGGCAGGCTCACGAAGGCCATTAAGGCAGTCCGGCTCCGGAGACTTTCCCCCCTCCGGGATCGGTCGAGCAGGCTTGCCACCTGCAAAGCAGTTTCTTTGACTATTTGAATCACACACGGTTATCTAAACCAAGGAGTTATCATGACTGACGTCGCTTTCGTTGCTCTGGCTGCCGGTCTCATCATCGGTCTGGGCGCTTTCGGCTGCTGCATTGGCATTGCAGTGATGGGTGGCAAGTACCTCGAAGCCTCGGCTCGCCAGCCTGAGCTGATGAATGCCCTGCAAACCAAGATGTTCCTGCTCGCAGGCCTGATCGACGCAGCATTCCTGATCGGCGTCGGTATCGCCATGCTGTTCGCCTTCGCCAACCCCTTTGTCGGGTAAAGAGGGTTGCCCGCCTCGCGGCGGGAAAAGCGGCCGCGGGCGCATCTCGGTGCGCCCCTGCGGCATGGACATTAGTCGTCGGCGGGCTCCGCTCGGCGCTAAGGGTATTAAAGGGAAACGACCGTGAATTTAAACGCGACTCTCTTTTTCCAGATGATCGTGTTTTTCGTGTTGGCGTGGTTTACGATGAAGTTCATCTGGCCGCCCCTCACGAAGGCGATGGACGACCGCCGCCAGAAGATCGCCGATGGTTTGGCGGCTGCTGATAAAGGCAAGGCCGATCTGGCACAGGCACAGGCTCGCATCAACCTCATCGAGGCCAATGCGAAGAACGACAACCATGCACGCATGGTTGAAGCCGAGAAACAGGCGGCTGCCATCATCGACCAGGCACGTCGGGATGCGGAATCCGAGAAGGCCCGCATCGTGGCACAGGCTCAGCAAGATGCCGCACAGGAAGTGCAGCGGGTGCGTGAAGCTCTGCGCGCCGATGTCGCGGTTCTGGCCGTGAAGGGTGCGGAACAGATTCTGAAGCGTGAAGTCGACGCCAACGCTCATGCCGGGCTGCTCGACCAGCTCAAGGCGCAACTGTAATTCAGGATAGGCCATGGCTGAACTATCGACTATCGCCCGACCGTATGCCGAAGCGCTTTTCGCGTCGGCTCGCGACGACCAGGCAGCCCTGGCGTCCTGGTCGACTTTGCTGTCCGAGCTTGCCGCGTTGGCAAGCATCGACGACGTACGCGAGGCTCTGACCGATCCGCGGCTTAACGCCGCAAAACGCATCGAGCTGTTCACGGGGCTGGTCAAGTCCCCGTTGTCGGCCGCTGCGCGCAATTTCATTGCGTTGTTGATCGACAATCACCGGATTCTGGTGCTTCCGCAGGTTGCCGAGCAGTTCGAGCTGCTGAAGAATCAGCTCGAAGGAACTGCTCTGGCCGAAATCACCAGCGCCTTTCCGATCAGCGACGAACAGGTCCAGCAACTCGTTGCCGGGCTCGAAACAAAGTTCGGCCTCAAACTCAAGCCGGCCGTCACCGTGGATCCTGAACTGATCGGCGGTGTGCGAGTGGTCGTGGGTGACCAAGTACTTGACACTTCGGTGCAGGCCCAATTGGCCCGCATGCGCGATACGCTGGCCGCCTGACGAAGCCAGATAACAGGATTCAGGAGTCTGAACATGCAACTTAACCCGTCCGAGATCAGCGAACTGCTCAAGGCCCGTATCGAAGGCCTGGGTGCGTCGACCGATGTTCGCACACAAGGCACGGTCGTTTCCGTGACCGACGGTATTTGCCGCATCCACGGCCTGTCCGATGTGATGCAGGGCGAAATGCTCGAATTTCCCAACAACGTTTTCGGCCTGGCCCTGAACCTCGAGCGCGATTCCGTCGGCGCCGTGGTGCTGGGCGACTACACCGGCGTATCCGAAGGCGACCCGGTCAAGACGACCGGCCGCATTCTGGAAGTCCCGGTCGGTCCGGAACTCCGCGGCCGTGTTGTCGATTCGTTGGGCGCGCCCATCGACGGCAAGGGTCCCATCAATGCCAAGCAGACCGACGTCATCGAGAAGGTCGCGCCTGGCGTGATCGCGCGTAAGTCGGTGTCGCAGCCGCTGCAGACCGGTACCAAGGCTATCGACGCCATGGTGCCTATCGGTCGCGGCCAGCGCGAGCTGATCATTGGTGACCGCCAGACCGGCAAGACCGCCGTTGCAGTCGACACCATCATCGCCCAGAAAGGCCAGAACGTCACGTGCGTGTACGTTGCTATCGGTCAGAAGGCATCCACGATCGCCAACGTGGTGCGCAAGCTCGAAGAGCACGGCGCGCTCGAATACACGATCGTCGTGGCCGCTGCTGCATCCGAGTCGGCAGCCATGCAGTACATCGCGGCTTATTCCGGCTGCACCATGGGCGAATACTTCCGCGACCGCGGCGAAGACGCTCTGATCATCTATGACGATCTGACCAAGCAGGCATGGGCCTACCGTCAGGTATCGCTGCTTCTGCGCCGCCCTCCTGGCCGCGAAGCCTACCCTGGCGACGTCTTCTATCTGCACTCCCGTCTGCTCGAGCGCGCTGCTCGCGTGAACGAAGAATACGTTGAAAAATTCACCAATGGCGAGATCAAGGGTCGCACCGGATCCTTGACCGCATTGCCCATCATCGAAACGCAGGCCGGCGACGTTTCCGCCTTCGTTCCGACGAACGTGATTTCCATTACCGATGGCCAGATCTTTCTGGAAACCGACCTTTTCAACGCTGGTATCCGTCCCGCCATCAACGCCGGTATCTCGGTGTCCCGTGTGGGTGGAGCCGCGCAAACCAAGGTCATCAAGAAACTCTCGGGCGGCATTCGTACCGACTTGGCACAGTACCGTGAGTTGGCCGCGTTTGCGCAGTTCGCCTCCGACCTCGACGACGCCACTCGGCGCCAGCTCGAGCGCGGCAAGCGCGTGGTCGAGCTGTTGAAGCAGCCGCAGTACCAGCCGCAGCCGGTTTGGGAACAGGCCGTCGCGCTGTACTCGGTCAACAACGGCTATCTCGACGACCTGGAAGTTGAACAGATCCTGCCGTTCGAGAAGGCACTGAAAGACTTCCTCAAGTCCAAGCACGAAGGCCTGATCGGTCGCGTCCAGGACAAGAAGGAATTGTCCAAGGAAGACGAAGCCGAACTGGTTTCGGCTATCCAGGAATTCAAGAAGCACGGAGCTTTTTGAACCAGGCGGGCTAGGTAGGGGAGCCGAAGGGCTTCCCATCTACATGCCGGGCAGGGCACCCAACGTGATCTGCCCCAACGCCTTCTCAGGAAACAGCAATGGCCGGAATCAAGGAAATTCGTAACAAGATCAAGAGCGTGCAAAACACGCGAAAGATCACCAAAGCCATGGAGATGGTCGCGGCATCTAAGATGCGCAAGGCCCAGGATCGCATGCGCGCCGGGCGCCCTTACGCGACCAAGGTCCGGGATATCGCTGCCAATCTCATGCAGGCACATCCCGATTACAGGCATGCCTACATGGTCGAGCGCGGCGTTCGCGCGGTGGGCGTCGTGGTCGTCTCCACTGACAAGGGTCTGTGCGGCGGGCTGAACACCAACATCATGCGACTGGTGCTGGCCCGCTACAAGGAATTCCAGGAGCAAGGCCTCGAAGTCCAGTTCACTGCATTGGGCAGCAAGGGTGCCGGCACGCTCGGCCGCATCGACGCCAAAGTGGTTTCCCAGGAAGTCCAGCTCGGCGATCAACCCAACATGGAACGCCTTATCGGCGCCATCAAGGTTCAGCTCGACGACTTCGTCGACGGCAAGATCGACGCAGTCTATCTGGCGACGAACCGCTTCGTGAACACCATGAAGCAGGATCCCGTTTTCGTGCGTCTGCTTCCCTTGCCGAACGATCTGGAGAATCCGTTCCAGCCACAAGGCGAACAAGCGGCAACCGGCAACGTGGCGCAATCGCAGTACGGTTGGGATTACATCTACGAGCCCGACGCAAAGTCCGTTATCGACGACTTGCTTCTGCGCTACGTCGAAGGGCTGGTCTACCAGGCTGTCGCAGAAAACATGGCATCTGAGCAATCGGCGCGCATGGTGGCCATGAAGGCCGCATCCGACAACGCGAAGAAGGTCATCGAAGACTTGCAGCTGGTCTATAACAAGACCCGCCAGGCGGCCATTACAAAAGAAATTTCGGAAATCGTGGGGGGCGCTGCCGCGGTCTAAGGCCACGGCATCCCGTCAAAGATATTTAGCAAGGACTAAACATGAGCAACGGTACCATCGTTCAGTGCATCGGCGCCGTGGTGGATATTCAGTTCCCCCGCGACAGCATTCCCAACATCTATGACGCTCTCAAGCTCTCGGATGAAAGCTCCAAGTTTGCCGAGGCCGGCCTGACGTTCGAAGTCCAGCAACAGCTGGGCGACGGCGTGGTGCGCACCATCGCCATGGGTTCCTCCGACGGCCTGCGCCGCGGTATGGCCGTGGCCAATACGGGCAACCCTATCTCTGTCCCCGTGGGCGTGCCGACCCTGGGTCGCATCATGGACGTGCTCGGTCGCCCCATCGACGAACGCGGTCCCATCGACACCACGGAAACCCGTGCCATCCACCAGGACGCGCCCAAGTTCGACGAACTCTCGCCTTCCGTCGAGCTGCTCGAAACCGGCATCAAGGTTATCGATTTGATCTGCCCCTTCGCAAAGGGCGGCAAGGTCGGCCTGTTCGGCGGCGCCGGGGTGGGTAAGACTGTGAACATGCTTGAACTCATCAATAACATCGCCAAGGCACATAGCGGCCTGTCGGTGTTTGCCGGTGTGGGCGAACGTACCCGCGAAGGGAACGACTTCTATCACGAAATGGCGGAAGCGGGCGTCATCCAACTCGACAAGCTCGAAGAGTCCAAGGTCGCCATGGTGTTCGGTCAGATGAACGAGCCCCCCGGCAACCGTCTGCGTGTGGCGCTTTCCGGCCTGACCATGGCCGAAAAATTCCGCGACGAAGGCCGCGACATTCTGTTCTTCGTTGACAACATCTACCGCTACACCCTGGCCGGGACCGAAGTGTCCGCGCTGCTCGGCCGGATGCCGTCCGCCGTGGGGTACCAACCTACGCTGGCCGAGGAAATGGGCAAGCTCCAAGAGCGCATTACGTCCACCAAGACGGGCTCCATCACATCCATCCAGGCCGTTTACGTCCCTGCCGATGACTTGACCGACCCGTCGCCCGCCACGACCTTCCTTCACCTTGACTCGACCGTGGTATTGTCGCGAGACATTGCTGCTCTGGGTATCTACCCTGCCGTTGACCCGCTGGACTCCACCAGCCGTCAGCTCGATCCTCAAGTCGTCGGCGAAGAACACTACCGTATCGCCCGCGGCGTTCAACAGACGCTGCAGCGTTACAAGGAATTGCGCGACATCATCGCCATTCTCGGTATGGACGAATTGTCCCCCGAAGATAAGCAGGCCGTGGCACGCGCCCGTAAGATCCAGCGCTTCCTGTCGCAGCCTTTCCACGTGGCGGAAGTGTTCACCGGCTCCCCGGGCAAGTACGTACCGCTGGCAGAAACGCTGCGCGGCTTCCAGATGATTGTTGAAGGCGAATGCGACGCCCTGCCTGAGCAGGCCTTCTACATGGTCGGCTCCATCGACGAAGCATTCGAGAAAGCCAAGACCATCCAATAAGGACTCAACATGGCCTTTTTGAAAGTTGATGTCGTCAGCGCGGAAGAGCAGCTTTTTGGCGGTGAAGCCAAATTTGTGGCTCTGCCCGGCGAATCCGGCGAGCTGGGCATTCTGCCGGGGCATACGCCGCTCATCTCGCGGATTCGCCCCGGTACGATGAAGGTCGTGGCTCCCGATGATTCGGAGATCACTTTCTTCGTGGCGGGCGGAATCCTCGAGGTCCAGCCCGGTGGCGTAACCGTTCTGTCGGATACAGCCATTCGCGCCGAGGATCTTGACGAAGCCAAGGCGGTCGAAGCGCGCAAGCGTGCCGAAGAAAGCCTGGCGCAAGCCAAGGACAAGGCTGATATTGCGGTGGTTGAAGCCGAGTTGGCAATGCTTGCAGCGCAAGCGGCAGCCGCTCGCAAGTTTGGCGGCCGCCGCGGCCGACACTGATTCTTGATCGGCAGCCGCAACGCTGCATTATTCAAGCTTCGCCTGAACCCGTCTCCTCGAGACGGGTTTTTTTTGCGCGGCACGGACGCATCCTGTCGCCGCTGGGCAGGGCCTCGACACTTTGCCGCTGAATCGGCACAGCGTTTGCAGAAAGAGGGGCTGTTCTGTCTTTATCGCTACGTCGCCATGTTCGAGCTTCCGCGGGACCAAACCCTGTCGCTGCTTTCAGACCCGTACCGTTTCATAGCACGCGAGTGCGCGAATCGAGGGACGGATGTCTTCGACACACAGCTTTTGTTGGAGCCGGCGGTCTGTATGACGGGGGCCGAGGCGGCACGCGCCTTCTATACCGAGGCTCGACTCCAGCGGCAGGGCGCTGCGCCCGAGCCGGTACGGGCGACCTTGTTCGGCAAGGACGCCGTGCAAGGGCTCGATGCGGAGACTCATCAAGCGCGCAAGGCAGCACTTCTTTCGATTCTGAAGCCGGACAATGTCGCGCGCCTGGTGCGTCGGGTCCGTAAGTATTGGGGCAGCTTCGATCGCTGGGCGCCTCCCGGCTACCGGCTGCCCTTGTATGAGACATCGGGGCATGTGCTGACACTTTCCGTCTGCGAGTGGCTCGGCATTCCGATACGGCAAGGGAATCTTCCGGCCCTGTCTGCCGATGTCACGTCTCTCTTCAACGACGCGGCGGGACCACGGCATCTCAAAGCCCGCCGTGCGCGCCGTCGGTTGGAGCGATGGCTCGCCGATTTGATCGGGAAGGCTCGCGCTGCGCCGCCAACAGGCAGCGCAGCCTGGCCGCTGTTTCATGCGCTGATCTTTCTACAAGACGCTGACGCCAACCCTCTCGCGCCGCGTGTCGTCGCCGTTGAGGTGCTGAATCTCATACGGCCCGTGGTTGCTGTCGCGGTCTACATTGTATGGATGGCGCATGCCTTGCTTTGCTTTCCCGGCATCCGTGCCACCCTTGCCAACGGGGATTCCAGATACCGTAAGGCTTTCGTCGAAGAGGTCAGACGTTTCTATCCCTTCTTTCCAGCGGTCATGGCGCGCGTATCGGAATCCTTTGCATGGAAGGGGCATGAGTTTCATGAGGGCGCGCGGGTACTCCTGGATATACACGGCACGAATCGCGACCCGCGCCGTTGGCATGAACCTGACACTTTCCAGCCCGAGCGCTTTCTTTACCAGAACCATGATGCATACGCCTTCGTTCCCCAAGGGGGCGGTGACGCGAGAACCGGGCATCGGTGCCCCGGGGAAGAAACGGCCGTCGCGATTATGTTGGCGTCAATAGATGTCCTGCTCGCACGCCTTCCCTCAAGCTCGCTCATTGGCAGGGACCTCGCGATCAATGATCGGCGGATGCCCGCCATGCCTGCCAAGCCTCTATATATCGCCCGCAGATAAAGGGGAAGAAGGACGCCATTTGCACGCCACAAAACTTTCATGCTATATTTCGTTTCCTCGCTGATCGAGACCCAGGGTTAACCCGAAGTTTCAACGCTTCAGCCGGTTGTGTTCGACGCCTTAAGGCGGTCACAGCCAGGCCGAAACCGGCAGCGG
>JAEWFK010000139.1 GCA_023388835.1 Pseudomonadota bacterium
CTGCAGTACTTCATCTCCACCCACGGTGCGCGTAAGGGTCTGGCCGATACGGCGCTCAAGACGGCGAACTCGGGTTACCTGACCCGCCGTCTGGTCGACGTGACGCAGGATCTGGTGATCACCGAGATGGACTGCGGTACTACGCAGGGCTATGCCATGAAGGCCATGGTCGAAGGCGGCGAAGTCATCGAACCGCTGCGCGATCGTATCTTGGGCCGTGTGGCAGCCATTGACATCGTCAATCCTGACACGCAGGAAACCGCCCTCGAGGCCGGCACCCTGCTTGACGAAGACCGTGTCGACCTGATCGACTCGCTGGGCATTGACGAAGTCAAAATCCGTACGCCGCTCACCTGCGAGACCCGCCACGGACTTTGCGCACATTGCTATGGCCGCGATCTGGGCCGTGGCGTGATGGTCAACCGCGGCGAAGCCGTGGGTGTGATCGCCGCCCAGTCCATCGGTGAACCGGGCACGCAGCTCACGATGCGTACCTTCCACATCGGGGGGGCGGCGTCGCGTGCGGCCATGGCCAGCTCGGTGGAAACCAAGTCGGCCGGTACGGTTGGCTTCGCCATCGGTCTGCGATACGTGACCAACCCGAAGGGTGAGCGCGTGGCCATTTCCCGTTCGGGCGAAATCGTCATCTTCGACGACAACCGCCGCGAACGTGAACGCCACAAGATTCCCTACGGCGCGACCATTGCGGTGGGCGACGGCGACAGCATCAAGGCCGGTCAGCGGCTGGCTTCGTGGGACCCTCTCACCCGGCCCATCGTGTCCGAGTACAAGGGCCGCGTCCGCTTCGAGAATATCGAGGAAGGCGTCACCGTTGCCAAGCAGCTCGACGAGGTCACGGGTCTGTCCACCCTCGTGGTGATCACGCCCAAGACGCGCGGCGGCAAGACTATGATGCGTCCGCAGATCAAGCTGATCAACGACGCCGGTGAGGAAGTCAAGATTGCGGGCACCGAACACTCGGTGAACATCTCCTTCCCCGTGGGTGCGCTGATCACCGTTCGCGACGGTCAGGACGTGCAGATGGGCGAGATTCTGGCTCGTATTCCGCAAGAATCGCAGAAGACTCGAGACATTACCGGCGGTCTGCCGCGCGTGGCCGAACTCTTCGAAGCCCGCTCACCCAAGGACGCCGGCATGCTGGCCGAAGTCACCGGCACGGTCTCCTTCGGAAAGGATACCAAGGGCAAGCAGCGCCTGGTCATCACCGACCTGGAAGGCGTGAGCCACGAGTTCCTGATTCCGAAGGAAAAGCAGGTGCTGGTGCACGACGGCCAAGTGGTGAACAAGGGCGAAATGATCGTCGACGGCCCTTCGGACCCGCACGACATTCTGCGCCTGAAAGGCATCGAGCGGCTTGCGTCGTATATCGTCAACGAAGTGCAGGACGTCTACCGTCTGCAGGGCGTGAAGATCAACGACAAGCACATCGAGGTGATTGTTCGCCAGATGCTGCGTCGCGTGAACATCACCGACGCCGGCGATACCAGCTTTATCACGGGTGAACAGGTCGAACGCTCCGAGCTGCTCAACGAGAATGATCGTGTCATTGCAGAAGGCGGCATCCCCGCCAACTACGACAACGTGCTGCTGGGTATCACGAAGGCTTCGCTGTCGACCGACTCCTTCATCTCGGCTGCTTCCTTCCAGGAAACGACGCGCGTGCTTACCGAGGCTGCCATCATGGGCAAGCGCGACGAGCTGCGTGGTCTGAAGGAAAACGTCATTGTGGGTCGTCTGATTCCTGCTGGTACCGGCATGGCCTATCACCAGGCCCGCCGCGACAAGGAATCGCTGGAAGCAGCGGAACGCCAGGCAGCTCGCGCCATGGCCAACCCCTTTGAGGACCGTCCCGCTGCGGCCGAATCCGATTCGGAGTCCGAATCGGTGGACGCTCACGCGAATGGTGCCGACGGAGTGGAAGACGCCTTCCGGGGCGAGGACAACGTCGAGTAATCTCGGCCGTTCTCCGTAGTAAAAAAATGCCGGGCCTCGCAAGAGGTCCGGCATTTTCAATTGCGTCGGCCCCAAGGCTGCGGAGCCAGGCTGATGCCGGCAGCTCCGGCCTCAGGTGTAGCGGGGTCGTCTTATGCGAGCGGCCCGAATCTCGGAGCAGGCCCGGGCTGGAACGCGCCGTTGGCCGTGCGCAGGAATGCCTCCCGCGCTTGGTTATGAGGATGTCTCGGTGCTTCCTCCACGGAGAGCACCGGGGATACGCAAGCATCCAGCGGATCAAAAATTTCCGCCCACTGACCGCGTGTCCGGGTCAGGAAGCGTTCGGCAAACTGCTCGCGCAGGGCCGGCCAGTTGTCGCGATCCTCGCGTGCCGGCAGGCTGGCTTCGTCCAGCCCCAGCCCTTCGATGAACTGCTGATAGAACGGTGGCTCGATTGCGCCGACCGCCATATGGCCGCCGCATTGGGCGGGGTAGACGGCGTACCACGGCGCACCGCCATCGAGGGGATTCGAGCCGCGCTTGTCGGCCCAGATGCCTTGACCGAAACGCTCATAGACCAGGCCCATCTGACGTGCGGCGCCGTCGAGCATGGCAATGTCGATCACGCTGCCGCGTCCGGTTGTCCGTGCTCGAAGGAGGGCGCCCAGCACGCCAATGATCATGAAAGCGCCGCCTCCGCCATAGTCGCCCACCAGGTTCAGCGGTATGGTCGGCGGGCCGTCCTGGGGGCCGATCGCATGCAACGCGCCCGAAAGCGCGATGTAGTTGATGTCGTGGCCGGCGCGCTGAGCCAGTGGGCCTTCCTGCCCCCAGCCGGTGACACGCGCATAGACCAGGCCCGGATTGACGGCCTGGCAGTCTGCGGGCGCCAAGCCCAGGCGCTCCATGACGCCGGGGCGCATGCCTTCAATCAGCACCTCGTGGCTCTTGATCAGCTGCTGCGCCTGGGCGCGGCCTTCGTCGCTCTTCAAGTCGATGTAAACGTCGTTGCGGCCACGCTCACTGATCGCATCCTGCGGTTTGATGGGTTCTTTGCCCGTCGGGGGCCGGCAGATGCGCGTGACCGTGGCGCCCATATCCACCAGGAGATTGACGCCCCAAGGCACGGGGCCGATGGCGGAGATCTCCAGGACGCGCACGCCTTCAAGAACGTGGCCTTCCGACGTCATGAGGCCAGCGTCGCTGTCGGGCTCCTGCGCGGCGCGTGACCGTTGCTGCTCACTCATTACAGGATTCCCTCGCGCTTCAAATCGTCGTATTCCTGGGGCGTCATTCCCAAGTCGCCAAGATAGACCTCTTCGTTGTGCTGCCCGACCTGCGGTGCCGGCTTTACTTCAGCGGCAGGCATGCCGCTGAAATGCGGGACAACGCCTTGCATTTTGATGGGTCCCAGCGTGGGGTGCTCAACCGAAACGATGTTGTTGCGGGCCGCGTAGTGCGGGTGTTCCATGATGTCTGCAATGGTCAGGGCGATGGCGTAGGGAACGCCTGCCTCGTCCAGCGCATGGGTCAGCTCGTCGATGGGCGTGCTCTTGATCCAGCCGCCGACGATGTCGTTCAGCTCTTCTACCCGGTCCCAGCGTTTCGCATGGGTGTCCAGGCCGGGGTCGTTCAACATGTCTGGGCGCTGCATCGCCTGGCACAGGCGCTTGAAGATGGCGTCGCCCGAGCAGGTCAGTGTGATGAAGCGGCCGTCGATGGTCTCGAAGTTATTGCCTGGCGCAGCCCCGTAGTGCACGTTTCCTGTGCGCTGCCGCACCAGACCCAGGCGGTCGTAAGCCGCGGTCAAGGATTCAGTCATGCGGAACATCGATTCATACAGGGCCAGATCGACTTGCTGCCCGCGCCCACCGTTCACGTCCCGGTGGTAGAGCGCGGTCATGATCGCGAAGGCGCCCAGCGTGGCGGTGAAGTAATCGGCCATCGATGTGCCGATCCGAACCGGCGGGCGGTCCGGATAGCCGTTCAGAGCCATGATGCCGCTGAAGGCCAGTCCGATGCGGTCGTAACCCGCACGGTGGGCAAGCGGCCCTGTCTGCCCGAAGCCGGACACGCTCAGCATGATGAGTCCTGGATTGATCTTCGCCAGGGACTCATAGTCCAGGCCCCATTTCTGCAGGGTACCCGGCCGGAAGTTCTCAAGAACGACATCCGCTTCGGCAACAAGCTTCTTGAGGATGGCTTGCCCTTTCTCGCTGCGCAGGTTGAGCGTGATGGACTTCTTGTTGCGGCCGTCCACGTTCCACCACAGGCTTTCCTCTTCCAGGAAGGGCCCCAAGCCGCGCAGGGTATCGCCCGTGCCCGGTTGTTCCACCTTGATGACGTTTGCCCCGAAGTCGGCCATTAAAGTCCCGGCCACGGGCGCGGCGACCATGGTGCCGATGTCGATGACCTTGAGCTTGCCCAACATGCCGGGAGTCGCGGATGCCGCCTGAGCGGCGCCCGGAGTATTCGTTGTATGCGATTCCACCTTCGATCTCCTTTTCAGTTTCCGGTGAATACGGGAGCGCGCTTGCCCTTGAAGGCGGCGACCCCTTCCGCAAAGTCGTTGCTGCCGGCGATGGCGTCGAGTTCGCAACGCGTTCGAACGTAAGGTTCCGAAGGCCCTTGCGGGATGACCTGGCTCACGAAGCGCTTCAGAGTGGCGAGTACCATGGGCGCGAGCGTGGTCATGCTCCGGGCCATTTCGAGCGCGACTTCGACGTGCTTTCCGTCGGGCGCCACGGCGTTCACCAGCCCCACGTTATAGGCGCGCTCGGCGCTCATGGGCTTGCCCAGCAGCATGATTTCCATGGCGGCCTTGTGGGGAATCCGGCCCGCCAAGCCGGCAATCATTCCTTGGGTCAGGCCGAGCCGCCCTTCCGGATAGCTGAATCGGGTGTTTTCCGCCGCCACTGCGAGATCGCTCATCATGGTGATGATGAGCCCGCCCCCTACGCACCAGCCGCTCACGGCCGAAATGATGGGCTTCTGTGTGGCGATGCCAAAGCCCGGCAGGCAACGCCACAACTCGGGCAGGCTGTCGATGTCGGCCCCGGCTGAAAAGGCCTCGTTGCCGGCGCCGGTAATGATGGCGACACGGCGGTCCGGCGCGGCATCGAAAGCCTGGAAGGCCTGCTGCAGCTCGATGGCGGTCTGAGCGCTGATGGCGTTCCGGCGCTGAGGGCGGTTGATTGTGAAGACGGTGACACCGTCCTCGAAGTCTTCCTGTGTGATGGTCTCCACCTGATCTCCTGATTGATTCGCGTTCGGCGCCTTGTAGTCGGCTGTTCTTCGACGCTGCGTTATGGGTTTCTTACCGTCGGGTATGGCCGAGCCGGGCCGAAATGCTGTTGGCCAGCTCGATCAGTCGAGGGACGGTGTCGCTGATCACTTCGTCGGTGATGCGCTCCGCCGGCCCGGAAATGCCCAGCGCCCCGATTACGGAACCCGTGGCGTCGCGCAAGGGCGCTGCCACGCCGATGACCTGTTCCCGCCACTCACCGGTGTTGACGGCATATCCGATGCTTCGGATGCGTTGGAGCTGACGGTGCAGCTCTTCGGCAGTCACGATGGAGCGGGGCGTGTGTCGCTGCAGCTTCTCGGCAGCCTCGGCAATGGTGTTCTCGGGCGCCCATGCGAGCAGCACCTTGCCCGTGGCCACACAGGCGGCTGGCGCCCGCCCGCCCACGGTGGTGTAGGCGCGGACCGGCTGCGGGCTGTCGATTTTTTCGATGTACAGCACGTCCGCCCCTTCCAGGACGGAAAGGTGTACGGTTTCCTGGGTTTCGTCGGCCAGCAGCTGCATGTAGGGCAGGGCCTCCCGGCGCAGATCCAGACGCCGGAAAACCTTGGCGCCTAGTTCCCAGAGCTTCATGGTCAGCTCGTACCGGCCGGTCTCCGTGTCCTTCCGTGCGAAGCCCTGATGCACCAGCCCCTGCAGCAGGCGGTGCACATTGCTTTTTCCCAATGAAAGCTGGTTCGCCAGTTCAGTGACGCCCGAGCTTTTCTCGTTGTTGGCCATGGCCTCCAGAAGTACCAGGCCTTTCAAAAATGTCTTGTCCAAGGTTTGTGGGTTTCCGTAAATAGTGGGGCGGCCCGACCCTTGTGAGGCTGCCGCCCTGTTTGTCCGTCTGGCCCGATGATACGAGTATCAAGGATGAGTCAGGCGGCTTGCGGGTCGCGCAAGAGAGTGGGCGCTTGAAAGGCGGTCACGGGAGGTGCCTCGCCCTCGAAACGCTGTATTTTCACCAGGCAGGAATAGGCGGAGCAGCCTTGCGACAAGAGGGATGTCGGCGAGTCGGGCGTCAGCACGTTGGGATTGCCGTGCGCTTCGAGGGGGGACGATGCGTCGGGCGATGCCGCCTCGGCCGATGTCGCCTCGGGTGCCACGGGGTTGAACCACGCGCCGGTGGACTGGCGTACCACGCCAGGGCGGATGTCGTCGGTGACGGTGAGTGTCCCCAGGCAAGCGCCCCGCGCATTGCTCAGTTGCACCAGATCGCCGTCGCTCAGGCCCAGCAGTGCCGCGTCGCTCGGGTGCATGCTCACCGGCTCGCGCCCCTTGCGCTTCTGCTGTTTGCTATAAGCGCTGTGGTCGAGTTGGCTATGCAGCTTGGCTTTGGGCTGATCGCTCAACAGGTGCAGCCACCCCGCATCGCGGGCTTCCTGGGTCAGCCATTCGTGTGGCGGTATCCACATGGCATGGCCCGGGCAGTCCGCCAGCTTGTAGTCGGCAATGGTGCTGCAGAAGATCTCGATGCGCCCCGACGCCGTATTGAGCGGATGAGCGTCAGGGTCTCTTCGGAAGTCTTCAAGCATGTTGACCGGTACGGGCGGCGTGATCGTATGGAGGTCAAGCAATCCCTGCTCGCGCAAGGCATCGAAATCGGGCAGCTCAATGCCCGCCTTGGCGGCGCGTTGCAGGCTGGCGTCGTAGAGACTGCGCAGCCAGGCGCTGCTGTCGCGTCCTTCAGTAAAGGCGTCGCCCACGCCCATTTTTTCGGCGAGCTTGCCAAAGATGGCATAGTCGTCCAGGGACTCGCCCCAGGGTTCGTAGAGCTGGCTCATGAATGCCATGTAGCGCTCACGTTTGGAGTAGGCGATATCTTCCCGCTCGAAGGTGGTCGTCACGGGCAGGACAATGTCGGCATGCCGCGCGGTGGGCGTCCAGTACGACTCGTGCACGATGATGGTTTCGGGGCGCTGCCATGCCTGCACCAGGCGGTTGAGATCCTGGTGGTGGTGGAAGGGGTTGCCCCCCGCCCAATACACCAGCCGGATATCGGCGTAGTGGTATTGCCCGCCTTTGTACGTAAAGGCTGCGCCCGGATTCAGAAGCATGTCGGCGATGCGCGCCACGGGTATGAAGTCGGAAACCGGATTCTTGCCCTGATCGAAGGTCGGGCCGGGTATCAGCGGCGTATTCCCGCCCTGGGTATTGGTCGACCCGTAGCCCAGCCCGAAGCCGCCGCCCGGCAGGCCGATCTGCCCGAGCATGCATGCCAGGGTCACCAGCATCCAGTAGGGCTGCTCCCCATGGTCGGCTCGCTGCAGCGACCAAGTGGCATTGAGCATGGTTCGGTGGCTGGATATGTCGTTTGCCAATGCCTCGATGTCTTCGCTGGCCATACCGGTAATGGTTGCCGCCCAGGCCGGTGTCTTGGGGATGCCGTCGGCCTCCCCCGTCAGGTAGGCGGCGAAGCGGTCGAAGCCGACCGTGCAGCGTTCGAGGAATTCCCTGTCATGCCGGTCGTTGTCGTATACCCAATAGGCCAGCGCCAGCATGAGCGCCGTGTCGGTCGATGGCTTGATCGGTATCCATGTGTGTTCGCCACCGGTCTCCAGGGCGCTGCGCACAGGATTGATGTTGATGAAGCGTACCCCGCGCTCGCTGGCGGTTCGCAGGGCGGGGGCAGTCATATGATCGCCCGCGCCGCCCGGACTGACCTGCGCGCTTTTCTCGGGAACCCCCCCGAAGCTCACGAACAGTTCCGTATGTTCAATGATCTGGTCCCAGGACGTATGGTGGGCGATCAGCTCATCCATTGTGGCAACCACATAGGGCATGATGACGCGCCCGGCACCCAGACTGTAGCTGTCCCGGTGGGAGACATAGCCGCCGATCGCATTCAGAAAGCGATGCACCTGGCTCTGAGCATGATGGAAGCGCCCGGCGCTGGACCAGCCATAAGAGCCGCCGAAAATACTGGCGTTGCCGTGGCGCGAGCGGACCCGTTCGAGCTCGGAAGCCACCATCTCCAGGGCTTCGCCCCAGGACACTTCAACGTAATGATCCGCGCCGCGCGGCGGCATGCCGGCGCTGCTTTCTGAGGCGCGATCTCCGGTACTGGCGGCGTGCGCGCCGCCCTTGCCTTCGCGATATCGTTTCAGCCAGCCTTCGCGCACTGCCGGCTTTGTAATCCGCACCGCCGGGTCGCGCGATGCAGCCAGCATGTGAAGCCCGATAGGCGAAGGGTTCGGGTCGGTATCCAGGCCTTTCAGACTGACTTCGTTGTCGGAGCCCTCGACGACTTCATAGAGGCCCCAGTGTGCAGCGGTGTATCGGGTCATGGCGGAGTGGGCGTAAGGAGAGGCAGTAAAAGCCCGCCCGGCCGCATGGCGGACGAGCGGAACGGCACACAGGCTTAAGCGGCTTGCGCATAGCCCGAAACAAAGGACTTTACTTCGCCGGTATCGGGCACGTATACATGGCGTTGGACCTTGCCGATATCGGCGCCATAGACATGGATGCTGATCGACACCTGGTCATCATAGGCATTGGAGACGCGATGAATATCGCCGATCGACGGTGATACGCAGTCGGTCATCCCGGCTTCCAGCCTTTCCTCGCCGACAGCGCGGTAGCTGCCGTCGGACTGTCGCTCGTAGCGTTCGCCGATTTCGGCGCCGCGCAGCATGCCGATGACTCCCCACACGGTATGGTCATGGACCGGGGTCTTCTGACCCGGGCCCCATACGAAGCTCACCACCGAAAACCTGCCTTCGGGACAGGCGTACAGGCAATATTGCTGGTAGTAGTCGGGGTGCGGCCGGGTGTGTTTCTCTTCCAGCCAATCATCGTGGCTGACCAATTCCCGCAGTAGAGGCTCGGTGCCTGCCAGCACCTGGGCCTCGTCGCCCTGAGCGGCATCCACGGCGTGCCGCAGCTTTTCGATAAAGTCGTTGAACCGTGTTGTGTTCATGGCGTCACCGACCGGGTCACTTGCCAATGAAGACGGGTTCGCGCTTCTCGCGAAACGCGGTGAACCCTTCATTCTTGTCATGGCTGTGATCGAGCATGCTCAGTTTGTAGAGCGTGCGGGCCATCTGTTCCGAAGGACCCCGTTGCACGACTTCGTCGTTGATGAAGCTCTTGAGCGTGCGGTGGACCAGCGGTGCCATGGTGGCGAGTTCGTCGGCCATTGCCACGGCGGCTTCTACGTGCTTTCCGGCTGCGACAACTTCGTTGACGAAACCCAGCTGATGAGCGCGCTGGGCATCGAGCGTGCGGCACAGCAGAATGACTTCCATGGCCACGTGATAGGGCAGGCGATTGACCAGACCCGAAATGATGCCGCCGGTGAAGCCGACCTTGGCTTCGGGGTAATAGAACTTGGCGGAGTCCGCCGCCACGATCAGGTCAGCCATCATGGCCATGACCAGCGCGCCGCCGATGCACCACCCGCTGACCGCCGCGATGACGGGCTTCTGGGTCTGTATGCCGACAGTGGGAATGCCGCGCCAGAGCTCGGGCATGTCTTTCAGATCGGCGCCCGCGGAAAACGTTTCACCGGCCCCTGTCAACACGGCTACGCGCCGGCTGTCGTCTTCGTCGAAACTGATGAAGGCGTCGTGCAGTTCTTCGATCAGCTTCTTGTTCAGCGCGTTCTTCTTGTCGGGGCGATTCATCGTGATGATGCTTACGCCATTGTCCTTGTTCTCGACTTGAATGAACTCATAACTCGACATGTCTTCTCCTTGAATTTTTCAAAAGTTCAGCTGATCAGCAGACGGGCATCGACGGCTGTTGCATGGTCGGCGCCCACCAGTACGGGATTGAGGTCCAGTTCAAACGACCGGCCTTGGAAGTCCTGCATCATCCAGCTCACCCGTTCAATGGTGTCCACGAGTGAATCCAGTGCCACAATTTTGCCTCGATAGCCTTGCAGCATTTTCCAGATGGTGAGCGACTGCAGGCCCTGCACGATGGTTTCGCGGGCGATTGGCGCGGTGGCCAGGAACTTGTCCGGCAGCAGTTCGACCAGCACGCCGCCGGCGCCGAACAGGATGACCGGACCGAAGTCCTTGTCGTTGCGCCCGCCCACGATGACTTCCAGGTGGCCTTCGAGCATGCGTTGCACAAGCACGCCTTCAATACGTGCTTCGGGCTGGCGTGCGGACACCGTACTTAGCATGGCCTCGTACCCTTGGCGCACCTCTTCGGCACTATTCAGACGGACCATTACGCCGCCCGCATCCGATTTGTGAACGATGTCCGCGGATACGATCTTCAACACCACGGGATAGCCGATCTGTTGGGCAGCCTCGACGGCGCTCTCGGCGGACTGGACGATTTGACCTTCGTTGGTCGCGATGCCGTAAGCGGCCAGCATGGCCTTGGTCTGATGTTCGTCGTATTGCCCGGCCCGGAAGGCGATGGGCTGGGCGGGACATGCCTGGGGACGGGCGCCGGGCGCGGCGGGCCTGCAATCCTGCCATTGGCGAGCGTGCACCAGCGCTTTGACGGCGTCGGCCGTTGAGTTCGTGTATGGCAGGCCCAGTTCCACCAGGCGTTCCCGCACCGGGTCCGACGTGCGGCCCGCGTCGATGGCGGTAATGATGGGCTTGCCGTAGGTCTTTGCTTGGTTGGCTTGCGCTTCAACGACCTGCAGTTGCCAAGGCACGGGTGCCATGGCCGTCACGCACAGCACGGCGTCGACTTCCGGGGTCTGCTGGATGGCTTGGGCGGTGGCCTCGGCGCTGATTTGCTCGTCGCGTCCGATACGCGTGCCGAAGTCCACCGGATTCTTGATCTGGCCTTCGGGGTAGTGCGGCCTCATGATCTCGCGGGCGGAATCATCCAGCTGAGCCAGCGCGATTCCCGCCTCGGATGCGGCATCGGCGGCCAACGCGCCGCCGCCGCCCGAGGGTGAGACGATGGCCAGGGCGCGCAGCGGCCGCTGTTTCTGCATGGCCATGTAGTTGGCAACGGACAGCATGCTGTTGATGTCGTCTACCACCAACGCGCCTTGTTCGCGGCAAACGGCTGCGAATACCGCGGCGTCTCCGGCGATGCTGGCGGTATGCGAAAAGGCTGCTTCCTGGCCGGCTTCGGAGCGGCCCGCCTTGACAATCACCAGGGGCTTGCCGGCTTCCCGTGCACGGCGCGCCGAGTCCAGGAAACGTGCAGGATGTTTCACGCCTTCGATATAGGCGCAGATAACGCGTGTGGCGTCATCGTTGATCATGAAGTCGATGAAATCGCAGACTTCGAGGTCGGCCTGGTTGCCTACCGAGAACCCATGGGCGAAGCCGCTGCCTTCGCTCCATGCCTTGTCGAAAATCGTCGTCATGAGCGCGCCGCTTTGACTGACGAAACCGATGGGACGCACTGGCAGGGCATCGCGGTCCAGAACGGGAGACGAACACAGCACCAGTCCCGAGGCAGGGCTGATGACGCCCAGACAGTTCGGTCCGATCAGTCGCATGCCTTTCGCGTTCGCGATGCTCACCAGTTCCTGCTCCAGCAGCCTGCCTTCGTCGCCGGCATCAGAGAAGCCCGATGAAATGATGATGCCCAGCTTGGCCCCCCTGTCGGCGGCCGCAATGACCTGCTCTTTCACCAGATGCCCGGGAAGGGCGAGAGCGAATGCATCCGGACCAGACGGCAAAGCGTGCAAGTCGGGGTAAGCCTTGCGGCCGAAGATTTCGGCACGGCCCGCGTTGATCGGATAGATCTCGCCGCTGAAGCCATGGCGCAGCAGGTTCTTGAAGAGCCGGCCCCCGAACTTTGTCTGGTCTTCCGACGCTCCCACGACCGCGACCGACTTGATATCCAGCCAGTCGTGTCCGGAAGCTTCGGTCCCTTGCGCGGCGGCAGGGTGGGGCGCGTCTGCGATCGAGCCGGTCAACATATTGGTCATCTCCTCCGCCTTAAGTAAAACGGCGTTCTATATATAGGAACATATTGACCTTATTAAAAACTGGAAGGGCAGCCTTCGTCAACCTCCTTTAGCAATGGTTTGACATAGCATCCGTTCCGGCATCCACGGCGATCCACGGATTGACGGCCCACTGTCGCCTCTCGTATTATATTCCACAGTGGAACATCGTTCCATAATTTAGAACAGAGGAGACGTTTAATGGGATTCAAGAAACTGTTGGGAGCGGCCGGCATGGTCGCCATGGCGGGTCTGGGTTTGCCCAGCGCATCTGTAGCGAACGATTTTCCGGACCGGCCGATCACCATCGTCGTGCCTTTCCCGCCGGGTGGTACGTCGGATCTGATGGGTCGCACGATGGCGAAAGGACTTTCAGAACGGCTGGGTGTATCGGTCGTGGTGGATAACAAAGGCGGCGGTGGAACACTGATTGGTTCACAGCACGTGGCACGCAGCAAGGCCGATGGCTATACCTTGCTGCTTGCGGCGACACCGCATGCCATCAACCCCTCGCTGTACAAAAATATTCCGTACGACACCAAGAAGCACTTCCGCACCATCGCCTACATGGCTGAAATGCCGTTGGTCCTGGCTGTGAACGCTGAAAGCGAGACCAAGACGCTGGCGGATCTCAAAAATCTGCTCAAGGCTGAGAACAAAGAAGTCACCTATGGCTCATCGGGCGTTGGGGGCTCTCCTCACTTGGCCACCACCCTGTTCCTTCGCGAAATCGGCGCCGACGCGACGCACGTACCCTACCGCGGCAGCAATCCGGCAGTCATGGATTTGGCAGCCGGCCGTACGGACTTCGCCTTCGACACGCTCTATCTCATCATGACCCAGGTCGACACGGGCAAGCTGCGTCCTATTGCGCAGACTGGCAAGGAAAGGCATCCGCGTCTGCCGGACTTGACGACGGTCGGTGAGTTCACCAACACGGACTTTCATGTGACATCGTGGTTCTCGTTGGCGGCCCCGGCAGGGACACCCGACGACGTCGTGAACAAATTGAACGAAGCCATCAACGAGACGCTGAAAGATCCCGAGGTCAAGGCGTTCCTTGAAAAGCAAGGAATGTTGATTACCGGCGGAAGCGCCGCAGATGCACAGGCACGCCTGGTCAAGGAAATCGACACCTGGGCCAAGGCGGTGGAAATTTCCGGCGCGACAATGGAATAATCCGTGCCGGCGAGTGTCCCCGGGGCGGGCGTCGGCAGGCCCCGGGGAGCTTAATAGAATAAAAGGAATGAGAGCTCCATGATTCAGGAAAATACTTTAAGCGGCATCAAGGTCGTCGAGATCTGCAACGTGGCAGCGGGGCCATTCTGCGGCATGTTGCTGGCCGACATGGGCGCCGATGTCATCAAGGTGGAGCACCCATCGGGCGGAGACACCTTGCGCAGCTGGGCGCCCATCACAGACGGGTACAGCGAGAACTTCGCTTCGCTCAACCGCAACAAGCGCTCGGTGACGATGGACCTGAAAAGCCCTGACGATATCGCGGTGCTGCACAGCCTGATCGCGGAAGCCGACGTGCTGCTCGAAAACAATCGGCCGGGCGTCATGGACCGTCTCGGCCTGGGATACGAGAAGCTCAGCTCCATCAATCCCAAGCTGGTCTACTGCTCGATCTCTGCATATGGACAGTCGGGCCCCCGCAGTCGCGAAGGCGGGTTCGACCTTACCTTGCAGGCCATGAGCGGTCTGATGAGCGTCACCGGGGAGCCGGGCGGTGCGCCCGTCAAGTGCGGTGTGCCGGTATGCGACTTTGCAGCGGGACTCTATGCGGCGTTCTCCATTGCCAGCGCCCTGCACGCCGTTCCCCGTGAAGGCAAGGGCACGCATATCGATGTCTCCATGCTGGGCGCCACACTGGGAATCGCCGCGCTGCAGACTTCGCAGTTCTTTGGCACGGGTGAAGACCCGACTCCCCTGGGTTCGGCACATCCGCGCAACGCGCCCTACCAAGTCTTCCGCTGCAAGGGCGGCTACTTCGGAATGGCGGCGGGCAACGATGCACTCTGGCGCTCGGTCTGTTCCGTCGTGGGACGCGCAGACCTCGTGGACGACGCCCGCTTTCTGAGCCCCACCTTGCGGGCGGCCAACCAGGACGCCCTTCGCGACATCCTCGAAGCCATCTTCGCGGACACCGAGGAAGGGGTATGGCTGCAACGTTTTGCCGAGGCCGGCGTGCCCTGCGCGCCCTTGAACACTTATTCCATGGTGCTGGAAGACGCCCAGGTCACGCACATGAACTGGGTACAGGAACTGGAACTGCCCAACGGCGTCCAGACGCGTACCTTCGTATCGCCTTTGCGTTTCGACCATAGAACGGCGGGCGTGCTCAAGCGACCGCCCCTGTTGGGCGAACATAATGAAGAAGTGCTGGGGCCTTTGCGCGACGGTCCGGTGCAGGCCGAGCGTTCGCTGCCCGCGGCCTCATGATCCAGGGCCGGGCCGCTGCCCGGCCTCACTATGCGAGAACTCTCAAATATGGAAAATACCTTGCTTCGTTGCGAAACGAGTGCGGACTCCCATTGGGTGCTGACCCTGAACCGGCCTGAAAAACGCAATGCGCTGTCCGACGACCTCGTGCAAGCACTGCTTGATCGTATTGACGAGGCCCGTTCGCATGAAGTGCCGGCCCTGGTGTTTCGGGGAGAGGGTCGCAACTTCAGTGCCGGCTTCGACTTCGGCGACTTCGCCGATGTCAGTCGCGCGGACCTCTTGTGTCGGTTCGTGCGAGTCCAGCAACTGCTGACTGCAGTCCAGTCCTACCCCGGCCTGACCCTCGCCATGGCGCACGGTCGCAATTTTGGCGCAGGCTGCGATCTTTTTGCCGCATGCGATGTCCGTCTGGCCACGCAGGATGCCCGCTTCCGCATGCCCGGCGTGCTGTTTGGCCTGGTCCTGGGCACGCGCCGCTTGGGACGCCTGGTCGGTGAGTCCGCCGCCAGCCGCATCCAGCTTTCTGCCACCGAGTTCGATTGTCAGGAAGCCCTGGATCTCAATTTCGTCACCGGCACCGTGGCCGACACACTGGCCCCTGACCTTGGCCTGCTGCGAGAGTGCATGCGTGTGCCGCTCGCCACCCGCCGCGCCATCTGCGATGCGCTTGCGCAAGACAGCCGCCACGAAGACATGGGGCGGCTGGTCGAATCCGTCATGACCGGCGACATCAGGGAAAGGCTCGCAGCCTATCTGGGTCAGCATTAAAACGCATTGACCGTAAAACGCGCATCATGGTACGATGGCGAGCTTACTCGAAGTATGTGCTTGCCACACTTCCCGTCGGGTAAGCATGCAAGACCCGCTCTTTTACGTTCACGTGTTAAGGCGGTTATTGCGTAAACCGCCTTGCGAACCGAACCCTGCCGCATGCAAGCGCAGGCCGGCCAAGAGGCGTATTCATTCAATACGTTCATCTTCGTGCCCGGTACGGGTTATGAAACGTAAACAACAGGATGCGTAAAGGTCATGCCAACCATTAGCCAGCTCGTGCGCAAGCCGCGCGAAGTCGCTCGCGAAAGCAGCAAGAGCCCCGCGCTCGAGAACTGCCCGCAGCGTCGCGGTGTCTGCACTCGTGTGTACACCACCACTCCCAAGAAGCCGAACTCCGCTCTGCGTAAGGTCGCCAAGGTGCGCCTCACCAACGGCTACGAAGTCATTTCGTACATCGGCGGCGAAGGCCACAACCTGCAGGAACACTCGGTCGTGCTCGTGCGCGGCGGTCGTGTCAAAGACTTGCCGGGTGTGCGCTACCACATCGTTCGCGGGTCTCTCGACTTGCAGGGCGTCAAGGATCGCAAACAGGCCCGTTCCAAGTACGGCGCCAAGCGTCCCAAGAAGTCCTAATCATCAATACCTGGCCATCAAGGCCGATTCAGTGCGGCGCAGGGCATCGACCCGGCGCATGTAAGTGGCGCCCTCCTTCATGGGGTGCCGTGGCCGCGGTAGCGGTTCAACTGAACAGTCACAAGGAAGCAAGAAATGCCTCGTCGTCGCGAAGTTCCCAAGCGTGAAATTCTCCCCGATCCCAAGTTTGGCAGCGTAGAGCTCGCCAAATTCATGAACGTTGTTATGTTGTCTGGCAAGAAGGCCGTTGCAGAGCGCATCGTGTACGGCGCCCTTGACCAGATTCAGGCTAAAACTGGCAAAGAGCCTATCGAGGTGTTCAACACCGCCATCAACAACATCAAGCCTGTCGTCGAAGTGAAGAGCCGCCGTGTAGGTGGTGCGAACTATCAAGTGCCGGTCGAAGTGCGCCCCGTGCGCCGCCTGGCCCTCGCCATGCGCTGGTTGCGTGAAGCTGCCAAGAAGCGTGGTGAGAAGTCGATGGATCTGCGCCTGGCCGGTGAGCTCATGGACGCCTCCGAAGGCCGCGGCGGAGCAATGAAGAAGCGCGAAGACACGCACAAGATGGCCGAGGCCAACAAGGCATTCAGTCATTTCCGCTGGTAATCAATAGGACATTTTTATTATGGCCCGCAAGACCCCGATCGAGCGCTATCGTAATATCGGCATCTCTGCACACATTGACGCAGGGAAGACCACCACGACCGAGCGCATTCTGTTCTATACAGGCGTCAACCATAAGCTTGGCGAGACCCACGAAGGTTCCGCCACCATGGACTGGATGGAGCAGGAACAGGAGCGTGGCATCACCATCACGTCGGCCGCTACCACTGCATTCTGGAGTGGCATGGCCGGTAATTATCCCGAGCACCGCATCAACATCATCGACACCCCGGGGCACGTGGACTTCACCATTGAAGTCGAACGTTCCATGCGCGTGCTCGATGGCGCTTGCATGGTGTATTGCGCAGTGGGCGGTGTCCAGCCCCAGTCGGAAACGGTGTGGCGCCAGGCTAACAAGTACGGCGTGCCGCGTCTGGCCTTCGTGAACAAGATGGACCGTACCGGTGCCAACTTCTTCAAGGTCTATGACCAGCTGCGTCTGCGCCTGAAGGCCAATCCCGTGCCCATCGTGATCCCCATCGGCGCCGAAGACACCTTCAAGGGCGTGGTCGATCTGGTGAAGATGAAGGCCATCATCTGGGACGAAGCCAGCCACGGCACGAAGTTCGATTACATCGACATTCCCGCCGAACTGGCCGATCAGGCCGAAGAATGGCGCGAGAAGCTGGTGGAAACGGCTGCCGAAGCCAACGAAGAGCTCATGAACAAGTACCTGGAATCGGGTGAGCTCTCGGAAGCCGAGATCAACACGGGTCTGCGTCTGCGCACCATCGCCGGCGAAATCCAGCCCATGCTTTGCGGCACCGCCTTCAAGAACAAGGGCGTGCAGCGCATGCTGGATGCGGTCATCGATTACCTGCCCTCGCCCGTGGACATTCCTCCGGTCGAAGGCACCGATGACGACGGCAACACAATCAGCCTCCCCGCTGATGACGGCGCCAAGTTCTCGGCATTGGCATTCAAGCTCATGTCCGACCCCTTCGTCGGCCAGCTCACCTTCGTGCGCGTTTATTCGGGCGTCCTGCATGCGGGTGAAACGGTCTACAACCCGGTCAAGTCCAAGAAGGAACGCATCGGCCGCATCCTGCAGATGCACGCCAACAACCGTGCGGAAATCAAGGAAGTTCTGGCGGGCGACATCGCTGCTGTGGTCGGCCTGAAGGACGTCACCACCGGTGAAACGCTGTGCGACGTCGGTCAGCACATCCTGCTGGAGCGCATGGAGTTCCCCGAGCCCGTGATCTCCCAGGCGGTCGAGCCCAAGAGCAAGCCCGACCAGGAAAAGATGGGTGTCGCACTGTCGCGTCTGGCACAGGAAGATCCGTCCTTCCGCGTGTCGTCCGACGAAGAGTCCGGCCAGACCATCATTTCAGGCATGGGCGAGCTTCACCTCGAAGTGCTGGTCGATCGCATGCGCCGTGAATTCGGTGTGGAAGCCAACGTGGGCAAGCCGCAAGTGGCCTACCGCGAAACCATCCGCAAGACCTGCGAAGAAATCGAAGGCAAGTTCGTCAAGCAATCCGGCGGCCGCGGTCAGTACGGTCACGTCGTGCTCAAGCTCGAACCGCTCGAGCCGGGCGGCGGCTACCAATTCGTCGACGCCATCAAGGGCGGTGTGGTTCCTCGCGAATACATTCCGGCGGTGGACAAGGGCATCCAGGAAACCCTGCCCGCGGGCGTGGTGGCCGGCTACCCCGTGGTGGACGTCAAGGTCACGCTGTTCTTCGGTTCGTACCACGACGTCGACTCGAACGAAAACGCGTTCCGCATGGCCGCTTCCATGGCCTTCAAGGACGGCATGCGCAAGGCCAGCCCTGTGCTGCTCGAGCCCATGATGGCGGTTGAAGTCGAAACCCCCGAAGACTACGCCGGCAACGTGATGGGTGACCTGTCATCCCGCCGCGGTATGGTTCAGGGCATGGACGACATCCCGGGCGGCGGCAAGATCATCAAGGCTGAAGTACCCCTGGCCGAGATGTTCGGTTATTCGACCAGCTTGCGTTCGCAGACCCAGGGTCGTGCAACGTACTCGATGGAGTTCAAGCAGTACGCTGAGGCTCCCAAGAACGTCGCCGACGAAGTCATCAGCGCGCGCGGCGGCAAGTAATATCATTCCCCGTCCGCCCATGCAGGGCGGATGGGATGATTCTCTTAATTGTTTTCTAGAAAACACAGTGGGATAAATCATGGCAAAAGGTAAGTTTGAGCGGACCAAACCGCACGTAAACGTGGGTACCATCGGGCACGTTGACCACGGCAAGACGACGCTGACGGCGGCAATCACCACGGTGCTGGCCAAGGCATTTGGTTCGGGCGAAGCCAAGGGCTACGACC
>JAEWFK010000164.1 GCA_023388835.1 Pseudomonadota bacterium
TTCTCGATCCGACGCTGGAATACGACGATACCCGCGTCTACCTCGCTCTGCGGCGCAATGACCTGGGCGTGGGCGATGTCGGCGAAACTCCGGATGAAAAGGAAGTCGGTGACGTGATCGACCCTCCAGCGCCGCCTGTTCCTGAGCCCGAGAAGCCAGGTCCTGAGAAGCCAGGTCCCGAGAAGCCAGGTCCCGAGAAGCCGGGCCCCGAGACTCCGCCGCCGCCCGCGCCGGAGACGCCATCCGAGCCGGGCACGCCCGACACGCCCGACACGCCCGACACCGAAATACCGGTGCCCGAGACGCCGGATGAACCTTCCGCTCCCGATAGTCCGACTTCGATGGACCCCGATACGAGCGCCGCGCCTGTCGACATGCTGCCGCCGGCCCCGCCGCCTATTGCCGATGCCGGCGATGTGCGTCCGCTCACGCCGCTGCAGCGAGCTGTGCTTGGACTGAGCGCGGATCAGGCCAGAGCGGCCTTGCGCAATCTGTCGGGGAGCTGGCATGCATCGGTGCGCAGCTTTGTAATGGAAGACAGCCGCTATGTGCGCGATGCCGTCTTGGCCGGTGCGCCGGGAGGACATGGCGCGTGGCGGAATGAGGACCTCCGATCGACCGGCCTGCGCAGCTGGTCGCATGCCTATGTGGCGCGAGGGCAGCGGGGCGGGGGACACGGGGCGGACGGAGATCGGCACAGCAGCCGCGGCATGATCGTGGGGATGAACGCGATGGCAAGCCGCCATTGGCGGGTGGGCGGCCTGTTTGCGGCTCAGCATGGTGACCTGAAACGCAATGACGCACCCGCTTCAGCATCGGTGGCCAGCCATTACGCAGCAGTGACGGCCCATGGGCGGTGGAGCGGCATGCGCGTGACGGCGGGCCTGCTGCATGCCTGGCACCGCATCAAGAGCCAGCGCCGGGTGTCAGCCGGCCCTTTGCAGAACGTGCTGAACGCCACGTATACAGGGCGAAGCTGGCAGGCCGTCCTCGAGATCGCGCCACGGCTGCGGACCCTGCGCGAGTGGGGAGCGGGGCTGCGAGCCGCGACGCCGCGCATGGGCCCCTATCTGCGCCATGACTGGATGCGGCTTCGGGCCGCGGGCTGGCAGGAATCGGGTGGTCCCGCAGCGCACGACGTGCGGGGGTCTCGCACGGATATGCACGCGACGACATTGGGCTGGCGCCTGCGGCATGATTTCGACTGGAGCGGGCGTCCGGCCGGCTGGCAAGCGGATGTCGGGTGGCGGCATGTGTTGGGGAATCCGGAATTGACCAGCACTCAGCGGTTTGTGGGCACCGAAGCTGCGCCGGATTCCGCTCCGTCACGCGCCTTCACTTCACGTGGCCAACCCTTGGTACGCGATGCGCTGGCGTTCGGGCTGGCGATCAATGCGCAGCCCTGGCGCAAAGCCCAGCTGTCCGCCCGCTATTCCGGGCTGTACGGCCGGGCTTACCGCGATCACGCCGCCTGGGCGGAACTCAGCTGGACGTTCTAAGGAAATCGGTGATTTCCTTTTACACCTGTTCCGCGTACAGGTCGTACTCGTCGGAATCGGTGATGCGGGCGCGGATCATGTCGCCGGGCTGAAGCGGGCGGTCAGTGGTGATGAAGACGTTTCCGTCGATCTCCGGCGCGTCGGCACTGGAGCGGCCGATGGGACCGTCTTCGTCGACTTCATCGATCAGTACGTCGATTTCTCGGCCGATTTTCTGAGCCAACCGGGCGGTGGAAATCGCCTGCTGGTGTTCCATGAAGCGTTCCCACCGCTCTTGTTTCACTTCTTCCGGGACGGCGTCGGGCAGTTCATTGGCGCGGGCGCCCTCCACGGCGGAATACTTGAAACAGCCGACGCGGTCCAGCTGCGCGTCGGACATCCAGTCCAACAGATATTGGAAGTCCTCTTCCGTTTCACCCGGGAAGCCGACGATGAAGGTGGAGCGCAACGTGAGGTCGGGACAGGTCTCGCGCCATTGATGGATACGGGCCAGAGTGCGGTCTTCGAAGGCAGGACGCTTCATGGCGCGCAGAATACGGGGGCTGGCGTGCTGGAAGGGAATGTCCAGGTAAGGCAGGATCTTGCCTTCTGCCATCAGCGGAATGACCTCGTCCACATGCGGGTAGGGATACACGTAATGCAGACGTGTCCAGACGCCGAACTGGGACAGCGCTTCGGACAGCTGGGTCAGATGGGTCTTGATGGGGCGGCCGTTCCAGAATCCGCTGCGGAACTTCACATCGACGCCATAGGCGCTGGTGTCCTGGGAAATCACCAGCAGTTCTTTCACGCCGGCCTTCACCAGGCGCTCGGCTTCGCCCATGACGTCGCCGATCGGGCGGCTGACCAGGTCGCCGCGCATGGAGGGAATGATGCAGAAGCTGCAGCGGTGGTTGCAGCCTTCGGATATCTTCAAGTACGCGTAGTGGCGCGGCGTGAGCTTCACGCCTTGGGGCGGCACCAGGTCAACGTAGGGGTCGTGGTCGCGCTTGGGCGGCGCTGCTTCGTGCACCGCGCGCACCACCTGCTCGTATTGCTGCGGGCCGGTCACCGCGAGCACGGCGGGGTGCACTTCGCGGATCAGGTTCTCTTCGACACCCATGCAGCCGGTCACGATGACCTTGCCGTTTTCCGCGATGGCTTCGCCGATGGCCTCAAGTGATTCAGCCTTGGCGCTGTCGATGAAGCCGCAGGTATTCACCACCACGACGTCGGCATTGTCGTACTCCGGCGTGATGGCATAGCCTTCGGTACGCAGCTGGGTAAGGATGCGTTCTGAATCGACCAGCGCTTTCGGACAGCCCAGGCTGACGAAGCCGACTTTGGGGGAACTCATGGATGACCTCGTTGAGCGGTGTGCTCGTTGTGAAAAGTGATACGATTTTCTCTTTGTGGGATTTGCGCACGTGCAGGATACGCCTTCCCGGCCAGGCCGGATTTCGCTTTCAGACACCATGCTGGCCGCTGCGCATAATGTGCAGGCCGTTTTGGCCGGCCGTTCGCTTTCAGAAAGCCTGGCCTCTACAGACGCTCCGCTGCGGGCTTCGGCCCAGGCGGTGTCGTTTCACACGATGCGGCATCTGGGCCTGGCGACTGCGCTGCGCGAAATACTGGTACCGCGCAAGCCTGCAAGCCCTTTGCTCGACGCCTTGCTGAAGGTGGCGCTGGCGCTGCTGGACACTGCCGCCACGGCGGCAGACCCTGATACCGCGGGGCGCCCCGGCCGCGAAGTGCCCGTGTATGCGCCGCATACGGTGGTGGACCAGGCCGTGCGCGCAGCCGACCAGCATAAAAAACTGAAGCCCTTC
The DNA here is from genome assembly GCA_023388835.1 of Pseudomonadota bacterium. Classification (GTDB taxonomy): domain Bacteria; phylum Pseudomonadota; class Gammaproteobacteria; order Burkholderiales; family Burkholderiaceae_B; genus Yanghanlia. Next base: position 3,308 of record JAEWFK010000164.1, read on the forward strand.
AAGGGCCTGGTCAATGGCGTATTGCGCCGCTACCTGCGTGAACGACCCGTTATTTTAGCGCAGGCCATGCGTGATCCGGTAGCGCAACATAACCATCCCGCCTGGTGGGTGGGTCGCCTGCAACAGGCGTATCCGGCCCAGTGGCAGGCACTGCTGGCGGCAGCGAACCGGCCTGGGCCCATGGCGCTGCGCGTCAATGCCCGGCAAGCGCGCGTGGACCACGTGCTCGATGCCTTCCACTCGGCCGGTATCGAGGCGGAATCGCCCATGCCCGGTGCCATTGTCCTGGCCGAGCCGCGGCCAGTCCAGGCCCTGCCGGGTTTTGACGAGGGGTGGTGGTCTGTTCAGGATCTCTCCGCCCAGTTGGCGGGCGCGCTGCTGCCGATGGCCGATGGTATGCGGGTGCTGGATGCCTGTTCGGCCCCGGGGGGCAAGACGGCCCATTTGCTGGAGCGCGCGGACATCCGCTTGACGGCACTCGACTCCGACCCACAGCGTCTGGCACGGGTGGGCGAAAATCTGGAGCGCCTGGGGCTGATGCACAACAACGTGCGCTTGCACTGTGCCGATGCGGCGCAGACCGATGCCTGGTGGGATGGCGAACCCTACGATGCGATTCTGGCCGATGTCCCCTGCACGGCTTCGGGCGTCGTGCGCCGGCACCCCGATATCCGCTGGCTGCGCCGCGAAGATGATATCGCCCGTACCGCGGCCGTGCAGAAGCGCATTGTCGACGCGCTGTGGTCTACGCTGAAGCCGGGCGGGCACCTGCTTTACGCGACATGCTCCATTTTTCCCCAAGAAGGGGAACAGCAGGCGCAGACATTTGCCCAGCGTCATGCCGATGCCATGCGTCTTTCCGCGCCGGGGCAGCTGCTGCCGCCGATTCCGCTGGCGCATGATCCGGCGGCTGGCAGCAAAGGGCTCGCCAGTGAAGAGGCGCCCTTCACCGGAGACGGCTTCTTCTATGCCTTGTTTGCCAAGAACGGGTGACTCGTCAACAATGGCGTTTGTCTCCATTATGCGAGCGTCTCCGGTCGTCATGCTGTTTCGACGAGTATTCGTTCTGGTTCTTGTGTCTTTCCTGGGCGTTGCGCATGCATCGGAGCCACCGCCCGGAGAGGTCCTGCACGCGCAGTCCGAGCCTGCGACAGACGACGACACGGCGCTCTCCAGCAGTCCCCGCGTGCTGCGTATCGAGCCGCGCATCAACGAAGGCTGGCTGAATATCGACGCCGACGTGCATCTGCCGGTGTCAGACGATCTGCGCCATTTTGCCGAACGGGGCGTGGCGCTGTATTTCACAGCGGACATCGAGCTGGTGCGGCCGCGCCGCTGGTGGTTCGACAGCGAAGTGGTGAAGACACAGCAGACCTGGCGCGTCGTCTACAACGCCCTGACGCGCCAGTGGCGGATTGGCTCCGGCGACCTGTCGCTCCCCGAGGCCTCACTGGACGACGCCCTGTCGCTCGTGCGCAATATCCGCGGCTGGTCCGTAGCGCCGATCTCCGAACTCACTGCGGATGAAACCTATGTGGGCCGTCTGCGTGTCCGGCTGGATACGTCCCTATTGGCACGGCCTTTCCGGGTGGACGCCCTGAACAGCAGTGCCTGGTCGCTCTCGACTCCATGGAAAGACTTCAGCTTTTCGATCTCCGACGCCGAGCGCCCGCGCTAGTGCGATGGACCTCGCGCATCGCTCTGATCGTTGCGGCGGTCAGCGCCTTGTCATTGCTCGCGCTGCTGGTCTGGTCGACCGGCAACGCCTCGCGCTTTGCCCAGCAGTACGACGTGCTGCTGATGCTCAATGCAATTCTCGCGGCGGCGATGCTCTCCTGGATCATTGTGCTGGGCGGCCGGCTCATGCGGCAGGTCAGGCGCCGGCAGTTCGGCGCGCGGCTGACTTCGCGTTTTGCGCTGTACTTCACTTTGATCGGTATTCTGCCCGGCGCGCTCATCTACGTGCTGTCGGTGCAGTTCATGTCACGCTCCATCGAGTCCTGGTTCAATGTGCGGGTCGACACTGCGCTCGAGGCCGGTCTCAATCTGGGGCGTGCTGCGCTGGACAATCAGCTTGCCGACCTGAATGTGCGCGCCCGCAGCATGGCGGCCCGCCTGGGCAGCGGCAGCGATATGGACATGGCGCTGGTGGTCAGCGGTTTGCGCGAAGACAGCGGTGTGTCGGAAGTCATGGTCTTCACCGGCAACGGTCGCCTGGTGGCGTTCTCTTCGTCGGATTTCGGTCAGTTGCTGCCGGACCTTCCGCCGCCCAACGTCATCAATCAATTAAGGGTCTCGCGGGTGTATTCCGCGGCCGAAGCGCTGGATACTGCCGCCGCTGCAGGGCAAGCGGCCGACGGCACCGAGCCGTCCACCGGTTTGCAGCTGCGCGTCGTGGTGCCGATCAACGGCATGAACCACTACGCTCCCGTACTCGGTGTGGCGCCTGACACGCGCTGGCTGCAAGTGGTCGAACCGGTGCCCGAGCTCATTGCACGCAATGCGAACCAGGTGCAGGAAGGCTTTCGCGATTATCAAGAGCTCGCGCTCTCGCGCCTGGGTCTGCGCAAGCTCTACGGCATTACGCTGACCATGGCCTTGTTGCTTGCCGCCTTTGCGGCCGTGGTGGCGGCGCTTGCGATTTCGCGGCGCCTGGTGCGACCGCTGCTGGCTCTGGCGGGCGGTACGCAGGCGGTGGGCGTGGGCGATTACCGGCCGTTGCCTGAGCCGCCGCAAAAAGACGAAGTCGGCCAGCTCACGAGATCCTTCAACGCTATGACGCGTCAGCTGGATGATGCGCGCCGTCAGGTGGAAAAGAACCGTCAGCAGCTTGAACGCAGCAATGTCTACCTGGAGTCGATTCTCGGCAATCTGTCTTCCGGCGTGCTGGTCTTCGACGAGGCCTTTCGCGTGGCCATGTTCAATCAGGGGGCCCAATCGATTCTGCGCACGGACTTGCGCTCGGTGAAAGGCCGGCCGCTGGAGACGGTGGAAGGCGCTTTCGCCTTGTCGCAGCACATTCGCCAAGCGTTCACCGCGCACTCCGCCGTGGGCTCCGAACGGCCATACTGGCAGCAGCAGTTCGAGCTCGAGCTTTCAGGCGAGGAAGCGCTTGCGCGCAAGCACGTGATCACCCTCCTGGCACGCGGGACCGCGCTCAAGGTGGACGGTCGCGGCAATGGGTATCTGGTGGTGTTCGACGACATCACCGAAGTGATTTCCGCCAACCGCACGGTAGCCTGGGGCGAAGTGGCCCGCCGCCTGGCGCACGAGATCAAGAACCCGCTCACGCCCATACAGCTCTCCGCGGAGCGCCTGGCGATGAAGCTGGCCGACCGGCTGAACGAGACCGACGCGGCCATGCTGCAGCGTTCCACCAATACCATCGTGAATCAGGTCGCGTCCCTGAAGAAAATGGTGGACGATTTCCGCGAATACGCGCGCACGCCGCCTGCGCAACTGCAGCCGGTGGACATCAACGAGCTGATAGGCGAAGTGCTGACCCTCTACGGCTGGGATCCGATGGAGGGTATCGTCCGGGATCAGGGCGTGTCGCTGAAAGTCAATTTCGCGCCCGAGCTTCCATTGGTGGAAGGCGACGTTACGCAGTTGCGTCAGGTCGTCCATAATCTGCTGGCCAACGCCCGCGATGCCGCCGTGCAGGAACGTTCGCCGGAAGAAGCCGCAATCTATGTTGAAACCAAGCTGGTGCAGGCACGCGGGGGCGACGGTCTGGAACACATGGCGGTGCGCATTACCGTGGCCGACAATGGGCCGGGCTTTGCGCCGCAAGTGGTCGACAGGGTCTTCGAGCCCTATGTGACCACCAAGGTCACGGGGACAGGACTGGGGCTTGCTATAGTGAAGAAGATCGTGGAAGAGCATGGCGGCCGCATCGACCTGGCCAACCGCCGCGAAGGCGGAGCGCGGGTTTCGCTGCTTTTAACGCACCTTGCCCGTCCGGCCCCGTCTCTGGACGTAGCCGTTCAGGCAAACGATAATGCTGAAAAATAGTTAGGTGACGCTTTATGGCCAGAATTCTGGTTGTTGACGACGAAATTGGAATTCGCGAGCTCTTGTCCGAAATCCTGTATGACGAGGGCCATACGGTTGAGCTTGCGGAAAATGCGGCCGAGGCCCGTGCCGCGCGTCTGCGTTATCGACCTGATCTCGTCCTGCTGGATATCTGGATGCCCGATACCGACGGCGTCAGCCTGTTGAAGGAGTGGGCCGCGCAAGGGCTGCTGGACATGCCCGTCATCATGATGAGCGGTCACGCCACCGTCGATACCGCTGTGGAAGCCACTCGTATCGGCGCGGCCGACTTTCTTGAAAAGCCCATTACGCTGCAAAAGCTGCTGAAAACGATCGCCACCGCGTTGGTCCGCCCGGCGGGCGGCGCGCCCGCATCATCGCCTTCGGAATCCATGCGCGGCGGGGCCGTTCGGCAGAATCCGGTCGCGCCCATGGCTGCTTCCATCGCAGCGGCTGACGACTTCCCCGAGCCGGCACAATCTGAAAGCGAAAGCTCGCCCCTGAGTTCTATTTCGCTGGACCAACCCCTGCGCGATGCGCGCGACGAATTCGAGCGTATCTATTTCGAATATCACCTTGGGCGCGAGAACCACAGCATGACCCGTGTGTCGGAACGCACCGGCCTGGAACGCACCCACCTCTACCGCAAGCTCAAACAGCTGGGCATCGACGCCTCGCGCCGCAAGAGCCTGGCTTCCTCGTCTTCCTGAAGGCGGGGCAGCGCGCGGCCTCTTGCACTCATCTCGGTGCAATGGTTGTCACTGGCCGGCCGCGACGGGCCGGCGTGGTCACTGATTGCGATCGGGTCCGCCAGGCGCGGGGTCGCCGGGCTCGCGGGGCCGTACCGTGGGGCCGGCATCGTCGGGCCGCTTGCGGCCGATGGCATTCACGGAGACGCGCGTTTCTCCGCGCGGACCGCGCATGGAATTGCCGCGCCAGGCGTGGCCATAGCAGACTTCCAGACTCACATGGATGGTGCCGTCCATGCTGCGCTGCGACTCCAGCGCGCCCAGTAGCCGTTGCCGCCACGCCTTCCCCACCAGCCCGGCTCGACGCTCGGGATTCGGGTTGCCGCCCAGCAGATGCATGTCTTCCAGGAGCTTTTCGGGCGTACGGTAGGTCAGCGTGATGATTTCCTGATCCATGACGGGGTCAGCGAAACCACGCTGTACCAGCATGTCACCGAAATCATGCATGTCGACATAAGGCGGCGTGGCCGTCTGCAGGCCGGCCGACTCCAGGGCCTTGCGCACTTCGGTTTGGGTTCCCGGTCCGAGGCACGAGAACATCACCAGCGCGCCGGGCTTGAGCACACGGCGCCATTCAGTCAGGACATCGTGCGGAGCGGGGTGCCAGTGCAAAGCCATGTTGGACCATACGAGGTCCAGGCTCTCGGGCGGCAGGCCGCTTTCCGCCAGGTCGGCCTGGATGAATTCCACCGGAAGCATGGGTTTGTTGCGCAGCCGTTGCCACAAGCCGGGACGCGATTGAAAGCGTTTGCGGGCGACGGAGAGCAGCGCCGAACTGGTGTCCTGGCCGGTGTAGTCCATTTCCGGGTAGCGCACGCGTAACGGCTCAATGGCGTGGGCCGCCCCGCAGCCGGCGTCGAGCAGCTTGCCCGGATTCACGCGGATATAGCTCAGCCGATGCAGCATGCGCTTGGCGATCTCGCCGTACAGGAATTGGGCGTCGTCCAATGGCGAGCGCCGATCGAACTGCAGGCGCACGTGGCGAGCGTCAATGGGAAGGGAAGTGGACTGTGACATCTGCGGGAACCCGCACTGGCGCCGGTATGCGGCCCTGTGCTGAGATCGGGTGTCTCGTGACGGGAAACCTTCATTATGGCTCATCTGTCTGGTCTGCGCGAATTCAAGGCGCGGCTGCATGCCGTGCGTGACCGGCTGCCGGTCGATTGCCTGTTGTGCGGCACGCGGGCCCACGGAGGCCTGTGTGAATATTGTCGACACGCGGTTTGTTCTTCCATGCTGGCCGGGGCGTCGCGCTGCCCACGCTGTGATCTGGTGTTGCCAGTGACCACGGCCGGGAATGAGAAAGAGCAGGCGGCGGCCCTGGGCGGCAGTCGAAGCGAAGCCTGCCATGACATGGCGGCCAATGCCGACATAGTGGCCTGTCCCGACTGCGAGGATTTATCGCCTGCGTTCGAACGAGTGATCGCCGCTTTCGACTACGCATGGCCGGGCGAATTACTGATTCATCGCCTAAAGCTGCAAGGTCGCCTCGTGTGCGCGCCAGTAATCACCGGGCTGCTTGCCGCGCGCTATGCCGGGATACTCGCAGAAGCCGGACCCCGGCTTTGGGATTGCACCCACACGCTGGTCGTTGCCGTGCCGGCAAGCCGCCATTCCATCGTCCTGCGCGGTTTCAATCCGGCAGCGGAGGTCGGCCGCGGTCTCGCGCGGCGTCTGGGTCTTGCGTGGCGGCCAGATTTATTGATCCGGGCGCGTGAAGGCCGGCATCAGAAAGGATTGAACCGGCTATCGCGCCGCGCGAGCGTGGAAGGGCTGTATTCCTGTCTGGATGAGGTTGCCGGCCGGGAGATCCTGGTAGTGGATGATGTCATGACCACTGGCAGCACCCTGGGTGCCATTGCGAAGGTATTCAAGGACAAGGGTGCGCTGAAAGTCTGGGCGGCTGTGGCGGCGCGTACGCCGTCCAGGCGCGACGGCGTGGGATAAGGTCAGTCGCTGTCCGACTTCCCGGTCTTGGGCCCCGGTGTACGGGGATCCGGCTTCACGGCCGCGCTTCGAACGCCGTTTGGCACGCCGTTGCGATACAGATCGAGCAACGTGGCGATCACATCGCCCACCGCCGGGTTGGCGTCTTCGATTCGGGTGGCCGCGTAGAGTTCGACGTTTGCAACCTTGTCCGGGTCATCCAGGGGGATGGCGACGGTATCGGGGGGGCGCAGGCGCGCCGCCGGTCGGGGAACGAGGGCGAGACCCATGCCGGCCCCGACCAAGGAAAGAATCGTCGGGATGGCGCTCTGATGCTTGATAACGGGACTGATGCCGTACTGCGCCAGTACCGAGTTCAGGGCTTCATGGAAATACTGCGCCGTCGATGCGCTGTATCCGATGAACGCTTCGCCATGCAACTCGGAAGGATGCACCTTTCTTCTGCGTGCCAGGCGGTGGCTGCGAGGCATGGCAAGCCAGAACGGCTCACGTTCGATCAGCGTGAACTGGACTCTTGAATGCGCTGCGCCTGCCGGCAGGCGCAGCAGCGCGATGTCGATTTTCTCGTGTACGAGAAGATCGAGCAGTTGGGCGGACCAGTCCTCGTGCAGATGCAGGCCGATGCCAGGCTGGTGATCATGGTAATGGGTCAATAAGCGCGGTAGCAGTTGCGAAGCCGCCGTGCGCGTGAATCCGATGCGCAGCTCGCCTTGTTTGCCTGCCGCGAAGCGTTTGACGGCAGCTTCGGCCGCCGCGGCGTCCTGCATGAGCCGTATGGCACGACGGTAGAGCTCCGTACCGGCCGGCGTAAGCGCGACATGCCGGGTACTACGCACAAACAGCTGGACGCCCAAGCCCTCTTCCAGCTGACGAACGCGCTGGCTCACCGGCGGTTGGGATAGGTTCAGGCGTTCCGCCGCGCGGCCGAAGTGACGCTCTTCGGCGACGGCGATGAAGGCGTTCAGCAGGCGCGCGTCGAGCAGATCCATTGATAGCGGTATGAAATTAATCGGTCTTGATTTCGAATTGGACAACGATAGCATTGGCTTCGTAAGCTAGCCATCTTCGGCTAGGTGTATGGCCCGTCGATCACTCAGCGAGCATCGCGCGATTTGAACAGTCCGCCGCGTCGCTCCGCATCCATAAAAATTCTGGAGGTATTCAAATGAGCTATGCGCTTCTGAGAAGTGTGGCCCGCATGGGCTTTGGCGCCGCGCTGGCAACGGCCACCGCACTGGTCCCCGCCATGGCGACGGCCCAGAACGTAAAGAATTATCCGGAGCGCGCCATCACCATGGTCGTGCCTTTCGGGCCGGGCAGCGTGACGGACTTGCTTGCCCGCATCGTTGCCAAGGGCATGGGCGAAGATCTCGGACAATCCGTAGTGGTGCATAACAAGGCCGGCGCCGGCGGCAATATCGGCGCCGCCGAAGTCGCCGCAGCAGCGCCGGACGGCTATACGCTGCTGGTGGGGCCAACCAGCACGAATGCTGTGAATCCCAGCCTGTTCAGCAATCTCAAGTTCGGCATCGATGATTTCACGCCCATTTCGAACCTGGCCAAGGTGCCGAACGTCCTGGTCGTACATCCCGACCTGCCGGTGAAGTCGGTCCAGGAACTGATCGCTTTATCGAAGGAGAAGGAACTCGCCTATGCCTCGGGCGGTACAGGCGGAAGCATGCACCTTGCCGCTGAGCTTTTTGCCCGTATGTCGGGCGCGAAGATGCTGCACGTCGCCTACAAGGGTGGTGGAGCTGCGCTGTCCGACCTTCTGCCCGGCCGTGTGGACGCGATGTTCTGCAACCTGCCGGTCTGCCTGCCGCACATCGAATCCGGCAAGCTGCGCGCATTGGGCGTGACTTCGTCCCAAGCTTCTCCCCTGTTGCCCGAAGTGGGTCCTATTGCGGACCAGGGGCTGGCGGGCTATGACGTGACGGGCTGGTTCGGCCTGTTCGCCCCCGCCAACGTCGACCCGGCGATCATCGAGAAGCTGAATGCCAGCCTGATGAAGGTCCTGGATGACGAGGGCGTGAAGAAGCAGTTGCTGGCGCAAGGCGCGGAGCCCGATGGCAGCTCGCCGGCGGACTTCGATAAATTCGTACGGGCGGAACACGACAAGTGGGCGCAGGTCATCAAAGAGGCCGGGATCAGCATCGAATGAGTACCATGCAGCACTCTGTTCATACCATGGCCGTGTCCGAGTTGCTTCGGGGCATGGAACTGGGCGAGTTGACGCCCGAGTCTGTCGCCGCCGCGTTTCTCGAGCGTATCGAGCAGCGGAATCCGGAGATCGCGGCCTTTGTTTCATACGACGCGCAAACTGCCTTGCAGGCTGCGCGGTCCGCGGCGCCGGGCCTGCTTCGCGGTATTCCGTATGCGGTGAAGGACGTCATTGAGACGGCGGACTACCCCACCGAATACGGTTCCCCCGTGTACAAGGGGTATCGCGCTCCGCTGGACGCTGCGTGCGTTCAGATGGCGCAAGGCGCCGGCGCGGTATTGTTGGGGAAAGTCGCCACCGGCGAATTCGCCACCCAGACTCCCAGTGCGGCACGCAATCCCTTGCGGCCCACGCATACGCCGGGGGGCTCTTCCAGCGGGTCTGCCGCTGCAGTGGGTGCGGGCCTGGCTCCGTTCGCCTTCGGTACGCAAACCACAGGCTCTATTGTTCGGCCGGCCATCTACTGCGGTGTGACGGGGTTCAAGCCCACCTACGGCTTCTTCCCGGCGGCGGGGCTCAAACTGTTAAGTCCTCTGCAGGACACCATAGGCCTGCTCGCCCGCACGGTCGATGACGTCGCGCAGGTGACGATGGGCCTGCATGGGCAAGCGACGGTCGCGCCAGCGCTGGGATCCTTCCGCATCGCTGTCGTGCAGTCGCGTCAATGGGACTATCTGCGTCCGGGCTTGTCGGATGCGATCGACCGTTATGCGAAACGTCTGGCTCAGGCGGGGCACCGCGTAAGTTTCCGCCGCATGCCGGAGTCGCTGGAAGTCGCCATGGTCATGCAGCCGCGGCTTTTCATGTACGAGGCGCGGCGTACGCTCGCGAATGAAATGCGGGATTCCTGGGAGCAGTTGAGCCCTCGTCTGAGAAACCGGCTGACAGAAGGCCAGACCGTGTCCTTTGACGAGTACATGGGGATACGCATGCACATGCAGGCGGCGACGCAGGTCATGCATGGGATGTTCGACGATGCAGACCTGATTCTTTATCCGGCCGCGGCCGGGGAAGCGGACGCCGGCCTGGAGTCCGCAGGCGACGCCCGCTTCGGAGCGCTCTGGACGATGCTGCACGCGCCCTCGCTATCGCTGCCCATCGACCAGGGGCCGACCGGCTTGCCACTAGGGATACAGTTCATAGCGCGCCCGTGCATGGACACCCAGTTGCTGGGAATGGCGCGCAGCCTTGCGCGGCAGTGCCCGGTTGCGGATTGAAGCAGCTGCGTGTGCCGAGCTGCAGCCGGAAGGCGTTGAGGCCGCGGTCCGGACACGTTGGTGTGTGCGGGGCCGACTGTCCGGTGCGATCGGCCTGCGATCGGCCTGCGTTCGACATAGGCGGGGGCGAGCGGCGATAATCGTCTCCTTCGCTCCAACGCCTGCTTTCCATGTTCCACATCGTCCTGGTTTCGCCGGAAATTCCGCCCAATACCGGCAACGTCATTCGCCTCGCGGCAAATACCGGCGCTCATCTTCACCTGGTGCGCCCTTTGGGCTTCGAGTTGGACGATGCACGGCTGAAACGGGCGGGGCTGGACTATCACGAATGGGCATGCATGCTGGTGCACGACGACCTGGATGCGGCGCTCGTGGCCACGGCCGCCGCGCCTTCCCGGTGCTTTGCGATGACGACGCGCGGCGCGCGTTCCTTCGCAGGGGCGAGTTTTCAACCGGGCGATGCCTTCGTGTTCGGACGTGAGACCGCTGGGCTGTCCGAAGACGAACTGCAGCACTTCGGGCCGGAGCAGCGCCTGCGGCTGCCCATGCGGCCCGGCCAGCGCAGTCTCAATCTGTCGAACGCCGTCGCCGTCGCCATTTTCGAAGCCTGGCGCCAATCCGGATATGAAGGCGGCAACTGAATCGGGGTCGGCTTAGCTGCCGCTGATCGGGTACCGCTCACGTACCGATCAATTAGTCGAGGGTGATGCCCAGCTTTTCAATGAGCGCGGTGAGCTTGGTTTTCTCGCGGGCGATCATTTCCTCTGCTTCGGTGGGCGAGGTGGGCGCCGCGGTGAAGTAAAGGGTGGCGAGCTGCTTCTGGACGGCCGGCATGGCGAGCACTTCCAGCACGTTCTTGTTCAGCTTCTGGACGATGTCGTCCGGGGTGCCGGCGGGCACGAAGAGGGCATCCCAGGAAATGGACTCGAAGTCGGGATAGCCCTGCGCAGCAATGGTGGGCAGGCCGGGCAGCACATCGCTTTCTTCCATGCTGGTGATACCCAGCACCTTGACCTTGCCGGCCTTCGCTTGCGGCATGGCCACACCGGGCACCATGAAGCCCGCGTGGATGTCGCCGGCCACGATGGAGGTAATCACTTGCGGAAAGCCGGTGTAGGGAATCTGCAGCAGCGAGATGCCGGCGGCCTGTTCAAGCATGACCATGCCCAGATGTGATGAACTGCCGGGCCCTACGGTGCCGTAGTTCAGGGCGCCCGGCTTGGCGCGGGCGCGCTCGACGAACTGCTGCACCGTGTCGGCGGGCGCATCGGCCGGGACAACCAGCACATTGGGGCTGGTCCCCACCATGCTGATGACCTGCAGGTCAGTGTCAGGATCGTAGCCCAGGGTCTTCTTGTACAAGGCCGGCGCGGTGACGATGGGGCCGTTGATGGTCAGCAGCAGGGTGTAGCCGTCCGGCTTGGCCTTGGCGACCTGTCGGGTGCCGATGTTGCCGCCGGCGCCGGGCTTGTTCTCGACCACGATCGGTTGGCCCAGTTTCTGCGCAAGGGGTTCCGCCACCATGCGCGCCAGGGTGTCGGGCGATGAGCCGGGCGGGAAGGGCACGACCATCTGAATGGGGCGGGACGGCCAGGCATCCGCCTGCGCCCAGACGGGAGCAGTGAGCAGGGCGGCCGCAAGGCCCAGAACGGACACATGAAGGCGCCGGCGAACGGCGGAAAAGGTAGCCATGAACGCGATCCTTGTTAGCGATAAGAATTCGGGGATTCGGCGCGCGAATCGCGCGCCAGGAGGGCGGCGACGGCTTCACGCGGGGGCAGGTCTTCGAAAAGTACGCGGCACACGGCAGCCGTGATGGGCAGTTCAATGCCCAGGCGCTGACCCAATGCCAGGGCGGCGCGGGCGCAGCGTACGCCTTCGGCCGTCATGCCGCCCGATAGAATGTCATCGAGTTTGCGGCCTTCGCCAATGGCCAGCCCGACCTGGCGGTTGCGCGACAAGGGTCCGGTAGCGGTGAGCACAAGATCGCCCAGGCCCGTCAGGCCCTGGACGGTTTCGGCCTTGCCGCCCAGTGCGCAGGCCAGGCGCTGGATTTCCGCCAAGCCGCGCGTGATCAGAGCGGCGCGGGCATTGGATCCCAGGCCCAAGCCGTCGGAGATGCCGCAGGCGATGGCCATGACGTTCTTGAGCGCGCCACCGACTTCGACGCCGGTGACGTCCTGGCTGGTGTACACGCGGCAATGCCCGCCGTGCAGAGCGTGCAGTGTGATTTCACGGGTGGCGGCGTGGCGGCCCGCGATGGTCAGGGCTACGGGCAGTCCGCGAGCGACTTCCAGAGCGAAGGATGGACCGGAAAGCACACCCAGCGCCACGCCGGGCAGCGAGCCCAGCTCTGCTTCGGCAACTTCGTGGGGCAGCAGCCCGGTGTCGGGTTGTACGCCCTTGCAGGTCCACACGACGTGCACGGTGGGCCCTGAACTGGGACGGGCGGCCAGTGTGTGGGCCAGCTGGCGGCAGGTGTCAGCCATGCCGGAGACCGGCACCCCTAGGATGATGAGCGCGTCAGCCCCGGCGCTGCGGATGGGTTCGATCGCGGCGTCGAAGCTGCTGGTGGCCCGCAGCCATCCCGGTAAGGGGATGCCGGGCAGGTATTTCGAATTGCGCCGCTGCTCGTTGATCTCGGCGGCGACGTCGGTGCGCCGCGCCCAGATCAGCGTGTCGGCATGTTCGCTGGCTACTGCGGCGAGCGCCGTCCCCCAGCTCCCGGCGCCCAATACGGAAACGCGTAGCGACGAGGCGGCGCTCATGACCGGCTTAGTTGGTCTTGGCGCCGGGCGGTACGTATATGCCCGATTCTGCGGCCGGTTGGGGTTGCTGCTGTTGCTGCTGAGCCATTTCAGCGATGCGCTGCTCGTAGAGCGCTTGGAAGTTCACCTCGGCCAGATGCAGGGCCGGCAGCGAAGTGCGCGTGATTGCGTCGGCGACGTTGGCGCGCAGGTAGGGGTAGAGCATGGTGGGGCATACGATGCCCAGCAGCGGATCGAGCTGCTCTTCAGGGATGTTGGCGGCTTCGAAGATGCCGGCCTGAGTGGCCTCGACCAGGTAGAGCACCTTGTCGTTGATGCGGGTCGTGACGGTGGCCGTGACGCTGGTTTCGAAGATGGTCTCAGCCAGGCGCTGCCCGCCGACGTTCAGCGACACTTCCACCGTGGGGCCTTCCTGTTCGAGAAGGATGTGGGGCGCATTGGGCATCTCAAGGGAGAGATCCTTGAGATAGGTGCGCTGCAGCGCGAAACTGGGAGCCTGTGTGTCCTGGCTGTTGGGTTGCTCGGCCATGAATCTTCCTGATAAGGGGTGGGGTCGGTGGGGCGGGGCCGCGAGGGCTCCGCGTGGTTGTCCGGATGCAGAATGCTGAAGTACGGCGGCGGGGCGGCGCCCCGCGAATCACGATTCGAGCAGGGGCTTGAGCCCGCCGCTGCGGTCAAGCGCGGCCAGATCGTCGTAGCCGCCTACATGCGTTTCGCCGATGTAGATTTGCGGCACGGTGCGGCGGCCGGTGCGTTCCATCATGATGGCGCGCTGTTCGGGTTCCAGGTCGATGCGGATTTTCTGGATATCGTCAACGCCGCGCTGCTTCAGCAGCATTTCGGCGCGGACGCAGTAGGGGCACACTGCGGTGCTGTACATAATGACTTTTGCCATGACTTACCTCGCTCAGTGTTTCTTGGCCAGCGGCATGCCGGCTTCAATCCAGGCGGCCAGGCCGCCCTGCAAACAATAGACTTCATCGTAGCCGTTGCTCTTGAGCGTGTTGACCACGCCGACAGCGCTGCGGCCGCGTTCGCACACCACGATGATGGGCTTGTCCTTGGGCAGGCTGCCCAGCTTGTTGGTGATGTCGGATGCCGGCACGTTGCGCGACTGGGGCACGCTGCCTGCCTTGAACTGTTCGGCGTTGCGTACGTCGAGGAACACGCCCTGCTTGGCGTTGGCCAGCTTCACGGCATCGTTCACCCCCAGCTGGCGGGCACCGCGCTGCACGAATCGGGGCAAGGCCAGTGCCACAGCCGCCGTGACGGCTACGATGATGAGAAGGATGTTGGTCTGGTCTGCAAAAAAGTCCACGTTCTGTTCCGGAAATACGGTGGGATGATGGGCACAATCAGTCGATTATAAAATGGACGACGATTATTAACTTCCAGGTGACTTTTACCATGTACAAACTCGTCCTGATGCGCCACGGCGAAAGCCAATGGAACCTTGAAAACCGTTTCACCGGCTGGACCGATGTCGACCTTACCGAGACCGGTCGGGAACAAGCGCGCAAGGCGGGCGAGCTGCTCAAGGAAAAGGGCTTCGAGTTCGATCTGGCCTATTGTTCTGTGCTGAAGCGCGCCATCCGCACGTTGTGGATTGCGCTGGAAGCCATGGATGCCATGCACACGCCGACCGGCCTGAGCTGGCGCTTGAATGAACGCCACTATGGCGCGCTGCAAGGGTTGAACAAAGCCGAGACGGCGGCCAAGTATGGCGATGAGCAAGTGCTGGTCTGGCGCCGCGCCTATGCCATCGCGCCCGAGCCGCTGGACGACAACGATGAGCGCCATCCGCGTTTTGATCGCCGTTACGCCAAGGTCGATCCCTCGCTGCTGCCGGCCACAGAATGCCTGAAGGATACGGTGGCGCGCGTCTTGCCCTTCTGGAACGAATCCATCGCTCCGGCCATCCGGTCGGGCCGCCGGGTATTGATTTCCGCGCATGGCAACAGCTTGCGTGCACTGATCAAGCACCTGGACAACGTATCGGAAGACGACATCGTTCACCTGAACATCCCCACGGGCCAGCCGCTGGTCTATGAACTTGATGACCAGCTGCGTCCCATCCGCCATTACTACCTGGGCGACCCTGCCGAGATCGAAGCTGCAATGGCCGCGGTGGCCGCTCAGGGCAAGGCCAGGCAGGACTGACCCGGATGCGTCGCGCCGCGGTTCTCGCTCTGGCCTTGTTGTGCGGGCCCGGTGTGCTGCATGCGGCCGCCGCTGATCTGCAGCGGCAGCAGGCGGAGGCGCGCCGCGACCAGGAAGCCCTGCGCGAGCGCATTCGCAAGCTCGAAGGGAAGATCTCGGGCAGCGAATCATCGCGTCGCGACGTCACCGTGGCGTTGAAGGAGTCCGAGACGGCGATCTCGGAACTCGACCGGCGGCTGGAAGCGCTGGCCGCCGACACCCGCAAGGCGGGGGATGAACTGAAGGACGTCCAGCGGCGTGTGGGCGAACAGTCGCAGGCGCTGCAAAAGCGCCAGGAACATCTGGCGGATCAGCTTCGGGCGCAGTACGCCGGCGGGCTGTCGCCCTGGGCCGCGCTATTGTCGGGCGAAGACCCGCAAGATATCGCGCGTGAATTGGGGTATCTGGAATATGTCTCGCGCGCCCAGGTGAAAGCCGTGAACGATGTGCGTTCCGCCCTGCAGGAGCTGGCGGAACTAAAGTCGCAGGCGCAAACCCATGAGCGCCGCTTGCAGCAGCTCGCCAAGGAAACGACTGACAAACGCGTCGAGCTTGAAACCCAGCAGAAGGAACGCCTTGTTGTCCTGGAACGTATTGAGTCCGAGTTGAATCAACAGCGTGGTGAAGCACAGCGCCTCACGCGCAATGAGCAGCGCCTGGGCGATCTCGTCGACGCGTTGGCCGTGGCCATCGAGGAAGAAGCCGCCGAAGCGCGTCGTCGCGCTGAGGAGGCTCGTCGCCTTGCCGAAGAGCGTCGCTTGGCGGAAGAGAAGAGGCGCGAGGAGGAAAAGCGGCTGGCAGCCGAGAAACGCAAGGCCGAAGAGGCGCGGAAGGCGGAAGAAGTACGTAAGGCGGAAGAAGTGCGGACCGCTGAAGAGGCTCGCCGGATTGCGGCGGCGCGGGAAGCCGCCGATGCGGCCCGCACGGAGCAATCGCGCAAGATCGAGGAAGCCCGCAGGGCGGCGGAGGCGATCCGGGCGGAGCGGTCGCGAGGAGAGCAGGCTGTAGTAGGTGCGGACGGGACTGAGCGCGAAGCGGCCGAAGCAGCGCAGGAAGGTGTGCGCATTGCCGGTCGCGTGGAAGGCCTGGCGCCCAGTGCTGAACCCGCGCCCGCACCGAGGGCTGAACCCGCGCCCAAGCCCGCACCCGCGCCCGCCTCGGGGGTCGAGCCCGCGCCTGCGCCGGAACTTCCGGTGGCCCTGAAGGGTCTCAGCAAGGGCTTGCCGCATCCGGTGCGCGGAGAAGTGCAGGGACGCTTCGGTATGGAGCGCCCGGAAGGCGGAGTCTGGCGGGGCATTGTCCTGCGCGCGGCTGAAGGCGTACGCGTGGCCGCCGTTGCGCCCGGGCGAGTGGTCTACGCTGGATGGCTGGGCGGCTTTGGCAATCTGATGATCGTCGACCATGGTGCCAAGTATCTCAGCGTCTACGCTTACAACCACAGCCTTCTCAAACAAGTGGGCGACTATGTCAAATCGGGCGACGCAATTGCGACCGTGGGCGCGACCGGCGGCCAGGTGGAGCCCGGTCTATACTTTGAAATCCGCCATGAGGGGAAACCGGTCAATCCCCTGCTATGGCTCGGGGGGTAGTTTCGTTACTATCTGCCTATGGGCGTCGTACTGGGCGTCAGTGAAAACACTATAAATCGGGTATGTGCATGAGCACTCGCAGGGTACGCAGTTTGGGTCTGGTTCTGGCCGGGGCGGTCGGTGGACTACTTCTCAGTATGGGCATTTCCGCTGTCGCGCAGCGGGGTGAGCCCTTGCCGCTCAAGGAGCTGCAGCAGTTCGCCAATGTCTTTGCGGCCATCAAGGCCAGCTATGTCGAGCCCGTGGCGGACGACAAGCTCATCAACGATGCCATCAAGGGCATGTTCAACGACCTGGACCCGCATTCCGCTTATCTGGATGCCGAGGCCTTCCAGGAAATGGAAGCCATCACACAGGGCGGCTTCGGCGGCCTGGGCATCGAAATCGGCAGTGAAGATGGGCAGCCCAAGGTGATTTCGCCTATTGAGGACACCCCCGCGTTCCGGGCCGGCATCCTGGCGGGCGACATCATCACGCATATCGACGGCAAGCCCACCAAAGGCATGACGCTGAACGACGCCATCAAGCTGATGCGCGGCGAGCCGCAGACCAGCATTCTGCTCACCATCAGCCGTCCCGGCCGCGAGAAGCCGCTTGAGCTCACCATCGTGCGGGACATCATCAAGGTGCGCAGCGTGCGCAGCAAGATGCTGAATGACGATATCGCCTATGTGCGCATTGCACAGTTCCAAGAACGCACCGCGCCCGACCTCGTGCGCCATCTGCGCGACCTGGGCGCCGAGAAAGCGCCTAAAGGCCTGGTGCTCGATTTGCGTAACGACCCCGGCGGTCTGCTCGACAGCGCCATCGCCGTGTCGTCCGCCTTCTTGCAACCTAATGTGCTGGTCGTATCGACCAAGGGCCGCATCCCCTCGGCCAACCGTGAATACCACGCCAAACCGTCCGACTATCTGCGCAATTACCTGGCGTCCGGCGAAGAAGACTACGTCGCCGATGTCGTCGACTGGGCCAAGACAGTGCCCATGGTGGTACTCGTGAACGTCGGCTCCGCGTCGGCGTCGGAAATCGTCGCGGGCGCTCTTCAGGATCACGACCGCGCCAAGGTTCTGGGCAATCGCACCTTCGGCAAGGGCTCAGTGCAAAGCGTGCTGCCGCTGGGCGAAGACACCGGCATCAAACTCACCACGGCACGCTATTACACCCCCAGCGGCCAGTCCATCCAGGTGACCGGCGTGTCGCCGGACATCACGGTCGACGACACGGCGCAGGGTAATCTTTTCCGTCTGCCGCGCGAGGCCGACTTGCAGCGTCATCTGGTCAACGGCAATTTCGACGAGTCCGCGCTTGGTGAACAGCAAGAGGAAACGGTCGACATCGCGCGGATGTTTGAATTCGGCGGCGATGAAGACTATCAGCTCAAGCAGGCGATCAACTTCCTGGAAGGCCGTTCGGTACAGCGCAATGACCCTGAGCTGGTGGCGCAAGCCAAGGCAAAACGCGAAGCCGAGAGAGCGGCTGATGTCCCGGCCGCCACGCCTAACGCTCCCGGCAGCGTTCCCGTCCCCCCAGAGAAAATGAACCCGGGGGACGAAAAAAAAAACTCAATAATTCGCCCTGAGTCCGGCGTGGAGCGCTATCGCATCACGCCGAGCGGGCTGGAGCCCGTCCGGCCCTGAGCGGGCTCCGGGTGGCCAGCGATACCGTAGCCGTGGTGCCGACAGGGCGCCACGGCGATTTTCATTTCGACACCGCATGAACGATGATCAGCTTCTGCGCTATGCGCGGCATATCCTTCTCGACGAATTCGGCATCGAAGGACAGGAACGGGTGTCCGGCGCCCGCGTGTTCATTGTGGGAGCAGGCGGTCTGGGGTCGCCCGCAGCGCTGTATCTCGCTGCGGCCGGCGTGGGAGAGCTACTGCTGGCGGATGACGACGAGGTGGATCTCAGTAATCTGCAACGTCAGATTCTTCATGGCCACGACCGTGTCGGCATGGCCAAGGCGGAGTCGGGGCGCCGCAGCTTGGCGGCACTGAATCCGGAAGTCAAAGTGACGCCCCTGATACAGCGATTGGACGACGCCGCCCTCCTGGCCCACCTTGCGGAAGCAGACCTCGTCCTCGATTGCTGCGACAACTTCGCCACCCGTCACGCTGTGAACCGCGCCTGCGTGGCGCTGCGCAAACCCCTGGTGTCCGGCGCCGCGATCCGGTTCTCGGGACAAGTGAGCGTCTTCGACCTGCGCAACGATACCGCGCCTTGCTACCACTGCTTATTCCCCGAAGCCGCAGATGTCGAAGAGCTACGCTGCGCGACCACAGGTGTGCTGGGTCCGCTCGTCGGCGTCATAGGCGCCATGCAAGCTATCGAAGCCCTGAAGCTGCTCGTCGGCATGGGCGAGCCCCTCGTCGGCCGCCTGCTCTGTCTCGACGCCCTCACCCTGCAATGGCAGGCCCTGCGCTACTCCCGCGACCCGGAATGTCCCGTCTGCTCCCGAAGGGAGTAAGAAGCGGCCGGCGAGCCGCGCATCGTGCATCAAGCCACGCTCCACGCCTAGCGAATCGCGAGTCGGTCCAGCTCAGCCTCGCCTTATAGTTATTATTAGTTTTTCTTAATGTGTTATGCCTTTCCGCAGGAAAGGCATAACATTAGAAAAAATTCTGATAACTAGATTCGAGGTGGGGATGAAGCAAGGGGGAACGCTGGATGTACGCATGCTCCGTATCTTCGAGGCGGTGGCGGCGTGCGGCAATGTTTCGCGTGCCGCGGAACAGCTCGGCGTGACCCAGTCGGCGGTTTCCCAGGCGCTGAACCAAGTCGAACAGATTCTCGGCGCATCCGTGTTCGATCGGGCCCATCGGCCGTTCAAGCTGACGCCGGCGGGCATCGCGCTGTGCCGACGCGCTCGGCCCATCGTCGATGAAATGGACCGCTTGGTCTCCCACGTGCGCGAGGCCGATCTGGCGAGCCGTCCGGCTATTCGGGTGGGCATGATCGACTCCTTTGCCGCGACCGCCGGCCCCGCCATCGTGAAGCGCGTCACCGCGTCTGCAAGTCAGTTGCTGCTGTGGTCGGGGCTGGCCAATAGCCATGCCCAGGCGCTATTGAATCGCCAGCTCGATCTGATCATGACTTCCGACACGCTGGAAGACTTCGACCGTATCGCTCGCCGCCGCATCTTCACTGAACCCTTTCTCTTGGTGGTGCCGGCAGCCCGTCAGAAGGAATTCGAAGGCGCCAGTCTCTTGGAGCTCACGCGCCTTGCTCCGTTCATCCGCTTCACCGCGCGCTCGCATTTTGGCGCCGTCATTGAGCGCCACTTGCGGCGCGGCGGCCATTCGCCAACGCCATCGCTGGAGATCGACACGGCCGACGTCGTGATGGCAATGGTCGCAGCAGGCCTTGGCTGGGCAATCATGACACCGTTATGCGTGCTGCAAGGGCGCGCCTATCTGCCACAGCTTGCCATTCTTCCGCTACCGGGCGTGCCCTTGTCGCGCACCATCCATCAGCTGTCGCGGGAAGGCGAATACGAAGAAATGGCTGAGAACGTCTTCCAGGCCAGCAGGGAAGTCCTGGAGAGCGAAATTTTCCCCCTCGTGAGGGGCTACATCCCCTGGTTGCGTGGAAGCATGGCTTTGTGCTGACCGCATTTCGACCGTTGTTCCATAACTAAAAGGAGACTGTGCATGAAACAGAATCGTCGGGATTTTCTCAAGGTGTGCGCGGCGTCCGGCGTGGTGGCTTCATTGCCGCTGTCGGCCTGGGCCGCGAGCCAGACGGTCAGATACGGCGGCTCGGCCTGGTTGGGACATTATCCAGCCTATCTGGCCATGAGCGACGGCCATCTGGCCAAGGCGGGCATTGAGCAGAGCTGGGAAGCCTTCGGCACATCGTCAGCGCGGATGAGTGCGGTGCTGTCCGGTGGTGTGGACATCGCCTGCACCGGCATCGTATCGGCCCTGGCGCTCATGGCCCGTGGCGCGCAGCAGTTTTCCATTATCGCGGTGCCTGAAACCTTTGGCCGTGTCGAAGGACTGATCGGTCGCGAGAACGTCAAGAGCCTGAGCGATCTGAAGGGAAAGAAGATCGGCGTTACCTTTGCGTCGAGCGCCCACTTGCTGGTGTTGGACATTCTCGACAAGAACGGGCTCACCGAAAAGGACGTGACGGTGCTGAATGTACCGGCGCCCGAACTTCCCGCCGCCATGCAATCGGGCCAGATCGATGTCGCCGCCGCGTGGACACCCCAGTTCGACCATATTCTGCGCCAGCCCGGTGCGACACTGTTGGCTGACGACACGGCGTTCTCGTTGTATCACTCTCACAATGTCACGCCCGGCCCCGATGTCCTGATTGTGCGCCGCGCTTTTGCCGAGAAGAACCCCGAGACCGTGAAGGCGTACCTGAAGGCCTATTTTTCGGCTTGCGACTACCTGCGTGAACAACCCCAATCCGCCGCCGAGAAACTGCTCAAGCTGACGAATCTTTCCATTGATGATCAGCTGGCGGCCGTCAAAGGTGCAGACTGGTATGGCGCGGCCCAGCAACGCGAGCTGATGAACGGCCCGTTCATTGAAGGCCTGCAGGAACTTGCCGGCATGTTGGTGCAGTACAAGCAGATTGACAAGGCGCCCACCGTGAAGGATTGGGTCGATCCTTCCTTCGTCTGAGCAGGCAGGAGATAGACATTGAGTCACGTCACTCCCTCTCGCCCTTCGCTGCTCACCACGAGCGCGTTGTCCGTTCTTGCTTTTCTGGCGGTCTGGGAAGCCGCCTGCCGGGCCGGCCTGGTGGATCCGATATTCCTGCCGCCGCCCAGTGCCGTGCTTGCCAAGGGCATGGCGATGGGAGAGGACGGCTCATTGCTGGGCCACGTGTTGGCGTCGGCCCGGCGAGTCATGATGGGCTTCCTCGCGGCGACGGCTGTCGCGATTCCGCTAGGCATCGTTCTGGGAACGTCGCGCTATGCCCGTGCGGCGTTCGACCCGCTGCTGTCATTTCTGCGGCCGCTGCCTTCCATGAGCTGGATTCCGCTTTCCCTGCTCTGGTTCGGCATCACTGAAACCCAGAAGTACAGCATTGTGTTCATGGGTACGTTCGCGCCCGCGTTGGTCTACGTGATCGAGGCCACCCGGAATGTCGATCCCTTGTTGATTCGTGCGGCGCAGAATCTGGGTGCCAGCCGCTGGCAGGTAATGCGTGAAGTGATTCTTCCTGGAAGCCTTCCGCAGATCCTGAGCGGCATGAAGGTCATTCTGGGCCTGGCCTGGACCTGCGTGATTTCTGCCGAACTCGTCGCCGCGCGCGAAGGTCTGGGCTTTTTGATCATGAACGGGAAGGAATTCTTCCAGACCGAAGTGGTGGTACTTGGCATGGTGCTCATCAGTATCACGGTGCTGGTTACCGACTTCGTCTTTCGTCTCATCGAGAACCGTATCCTCAGGTGGCAACATTGAGCTCAAGCATGATTTCCATACAGGGCGTTTCCAAGCACTTCGGCGACTTCCAAGCCCTGCAGCATGTCGACCTGGAGGTCGAGCAGGGCGAGTTCGTGGTGCTCTTGGGGGCATCCGGCTGCGGCAAATCGACTCTCTTGAACCTGATCACAGGCTTTGACCGCCCCACGGGCGGCAGCATCAGGGTCAATGGGCGTGCCGTGAACAAGGTCGACCCGCACTGCGGGATGGTCTTCCAGCAGTATGCCCTTTTCCCATGGATGACCGTGCTCGAGAACGTCGGTTTCGGCCTGAAGATGAAGGGAATGGGCCGCGCACAGCGCACTGAGGTCGCCCAGCGCTTCATCGAGATGGTCGGCTTGAAGGGCTTCGAAGACAAGTTCCCGAATGCGCTTTCCGGCGGCATGAAGCAACGTGTTTCCATAGCACGCGTCCTGGCGAACGACCCCGATGTCATCCTGCTGGACGAGCCCTTTGCTGCGCTGGACGCCATGACGCGGCAGGTGCTGCAAGATGAACTTCTTCGTATCTACGAACAAAGCAAGAAGACGATTGTCTTCATTACCCACTCCATCGACGAGGCCCTGCTGCTATCCACGCGCATGCTTATCATGAGTGCCAGGCCGGGACGTATCGTGACTGATCTGCGCAACGATTTGCCGATGCCGCGCAATGCCGAAGTGCAGCTCTCGCCGCGCTACAACGAGCTGAAGGCGCAGATTTGGGAAACGGTTCAATCTGAAGTCATGCGCAGTCTGGAAGCAACGAGTCGTTGAGAGAAAAACATGAGCAAAAGCACGACGTATCCACGGTATCGAGCCGGTTCGGGGTGGAATGCGTTATTGCCGGCGAGAACGCCCCGTTCGGGCGCGCCGGAAGAGCGGCATTACGGCGCCTTGGTGATTGGTGCCGGTGTGACCGGGCTGGCGGCGGCTCGGCGCGTTGCCGACCTGGAGCCCCATACCCGAGTGCTGCTGGTGGACGCCAGCACGGTGGGGGAAGGGTCCTCAGGCCGGAACTCCGGCTTTCTCATCAATCTGCCACACAATACCGGCATGTCGGGCCACGGCAGTGCGGTGGATGTCGCGCGCAAGCAGATCAGGCTCTACAACCTGGGCCTTGAGTGGCTGAAGTCTCTGGTCGACCGTTACGGCATCGATTGCGGTTGGAGTCCAGTCGGGAAGTACCATGCGGCGGCGACATCCGATGGCGAGCGACGTCTGCACGACGCGCTACACCACTATCGCGAGTGGGGAGTGCCCTATAGGGAGTTCGATCAGTCCGCCCTGCAATACGCATTGGGCACGCGCTATTACCGTTATGGCTATCACTCGGACAACAATATCTTCGTCCAGCCCGCTGCTTTCGTGCGAGGCCTGGCTGACAGTCTGCCCACTAATGTCCGGCTCTGGGAAGGCGAGCCCGTCCTGTCGCTTGAGCGCGGCAAGCCGTTCAAAATCCGGACCGCTACGGCCGAACTGACGGCTGACCGTGTCATTATCGCGAACAATGGGTTTGCTGCGAAGCTGGGACTCGCGCAGGATCGTGTCTTCACCATCTACACCTATGCGGCCCTGACCCCCGAACTGGCGTCCGATGAACTGGCCAAACTGGGCCACGACGCCCAGTGGGGCGTGATTCCAGCCAACCGCCTGGGCACCACCTTGCGCCGGACACTCGATGGGCGCTTCATGGTCCGCAGCGCCTATTCCTATGAGTCCGAACAGTCCACGGACAAGGTCCGGGCGATGCTGCAAGATTGTTATCGGCGCCGTTATCCCGATATGCGTTCATTCGAGTTTGAGCATGTGTGGGGCGGCGTGACGGCCTTGACACGCAATGGAGCCGTGTACTTCGGAAAGGTCGATGACGGTCTTTTCGTGTCGATTGGCTGCAACGGCGCGGGCATGCTGAAGGGAAGTGTGTTCGGTAAGCTGTTGGGCGAGATGGCATGCAATGCGGAATCCCCCGAGCTCGCAGAAGCGCTGGGCTTCGAGCGGCCGTCGTGGTTGCCTCCGGAGCCCATCCGGCGCCTTGCCGTGACCTCAGCGATCAACTACCAGAAACTGCGCGCCGGCAAGGAACGATAAAGGAATCGATCGCGAGCATCGCGCCAAGAACCAGCGCCAAGAAACCGGCGCCAAGAAACCGGCGCCAAGAAACCGGCGGAAAAAAACCGGCGCCAAGAAATCGGGTCAGACAACGATTTTGTCTCACCCGATTTCTTATAGGAGCCGGTGTCGGTCGGTGAGCAGTTGACCGATGCGATTGACGCGCATGTCGACGTAGGCGCTACGCCCGTGATGGTATGGGTTGTGCGGCGTGCCGGGGTGGTGGCTGAGGACGGTGCGGATACCCAGGGCCTTGGCGCTGCGCAGGTTCTTCAGGGTGTCGTCGACCAGTATGACTTGCTGAGCCGGTACGCGCAGGTGCGCCAGCAATTGGCGCAGCATGGCCATCGAGGGCTTGGGCTTCAGCCTTCCCTGCAGGCGCATGTCGTCGATGGTCCAGAGCGCTTCAAATTCTTGCAGAATACCCAGCGTGCGCAGAACATCCCGCGCGTACTTATGGGGAGCATTGGTGAGCAGTATCTTGCGCCCCGGCAGCCGCGCGAGTTTGGTGGCGATGCCCGATTCGGCATGCACGAGAGGAGCGACATCGAAGCGGTGGGTCGCTTCCAGGAACTGGTCAGCGCCGATGCCATGATGCTTTTCCAGGCCGATGGCGGTGGCGCCGTAACGGGCCCAATACTCATGGCGCAGGGCGTCGGCCTGCGCCCAATCAAGACCCAGAAGTTCGGCCATGGCCGTCGACATGGCGCCGTCGATGGCCTTGAAGATATGGCGTGAGCAATCATGCAGTGTGTTGTCGAGGTCGAACAGCCACACGGTTTCGCCCGCGCGCAAGGCGTGGACCGGCTTGCGGGGGCGGTGCAGAGGCAAAGGTCTGCGCAGTGGCGGCACTACTGCGAGGTGATCATGGTGCCGACGCCGCGGTCGGTCAGGATTTCGAGCAGCAGGCAGTGGGGTACCCGGCCGTCGACCACATGCACCGAGTTCACGCCCTTGCGGGCGGCGTCGAGCGCGGACGATATCTTGGGCAGCATGCCGCCCGAGATTGTGCCGTCGGCGAACAGCGAATCGATCGAGGCCGCAGAAAGCTTGCGCAGCAGCTCACCGTTCTTGTCGAGTACGCCCGGGGTGTTGGTCAGCATGACGAGTTTTTCCGCGCCCAGGACTTCGGCCATCTTGCCGGCTACGATGTCGGCATTGATGTTGTAGGCCTGGCCGTCGGTCTCGTTGTAGCCGATGGAAGAAATCACAGGAATGAACTGGTCGTCCTGCAAGGCCTTGACCACGGCGGGCTCGATGCAGGTGATATCGCCCACAAAGCCGATATCCAGGATTTCACCGGGGTTCTCGGGGTTCTCCATGAGCTTTTTGCGTGCCTGAATCAGGCAGCCGTCCTTGCCGGTGAGGCCGACGGCTTTGCCGCCGGCTTCGTTGATCATCATGACGATGTCTTGCTGGACCTGACCCCCCAGCACCCACTCGACGACTTCCATGGTTTCGGCATCGGTCACGCGCATGCCCTGGACGAAGGTGCCTTCCTTGCCGATGCGCTTGAGCGCGGCATTGATTTGCGGGCCGCCGCCGTGCACCACGACAGGATTGATGCCCACGAGCTTAAGCAGCACGACGTCGTGCGCGAAACTGCGTTGCAGGTGTTCTTCAGTCATGGCGTTGCCGCCATATTTGATCACCACTGTCTTGCCGTGGAAGCGCCGAATATAGGGCAGCGCCTCGGATAGTACGTCGGCCTTGACGGTGGCGGTGTAATTGGTGTCGGTCGTAGCGGTCATGTCGTCGTTCAGTTAGCCCAGAGCTTTGTCCACAGTGGCAAGGAAGGACTCCTTGTCGTAGTTGCCGAGATAGCGTCGGATGATGTTGCCCTGCTTGTCGATCAGGAAAGCCGTGGGTGTGAGCTTGACGTCGCCGAAAGCGCGCGCGATTTCGCCATTGGCATCGACCACGACCTTGAAGGGCAGTTCGCGGGACTCCGTGAAATTCTTCACGTAGTTGGGAGGATCGTACTGCATGGCGACCGCGATGGTTTCGTAGCCCCGATCTTTGAGTTCGTTGTAGTTCTTGATGTTGTCCGGCATTTGCGCCACGCAGGTGACGCAGCTGGTGGCCCAGAACTTGACCAGAACGACTTTGCCGCGCAGGTCTTGCGTGGTGAGCTGTTCGCCGGTAAGGGTGGTGAACGTGACATCGGGCGCGGTCTTGGCGGCGCTCGGAAGCTGCCAGACAGCGACACCCGCTACGACGATGACGGCGGCGACGGCAAGAAAAATCTTCTTCATTGGACAGGCATGGCTTGCACGCCACTGGCTTCAGCGGCGGCATCGGTGTTGTTGGGGGAAGAGGTGTCCACCTGTTCTATGGGGGCTGGAGCAGCGTTCTGTTGGACGCTTTCAGGTGGGACAATCTCGAACAATTTTACTACTTTGTTGATGCCTGAAACGGCCGACACCGCCTTGGCGGCGCGTGCACCTTCGGTCTCTGTGACGCGGCCCTGCAGGTAGACGATGCCGCGCTCCGTGGTCACATTGATGGTGCGCGAAGGGACTTCCTTGGTGTTGATCAGGGTGGTGCGGACCTTCGAGCTCAGCCAGGTGTCATTGCTGCGTACGCTGGTGGGTGTGACGTCGCCCACGCGAAGCTGGTTCACCACGCGGCTGACCTTGTCGACCCCCTGGGCGGCCTGCGCGGCGCGCTGTTTGTCTTGCTCGGAAGGAACGTCGCCCAGCAACAGGACCTGGCCGGCATACGAGTGCGCGCTGATGCGCAGGTTCTGCGTGTCGGGGAAGAGGCGGCGCATTTCGCTGCCGACCTTCAGCTCGATGGACTTGTCTTCAACCTGTTCGCCTGCCGTACGCCGGTCGCTGACGACCATGGCCGTGGTGGCGGCGGTACCCCCGACCACCAGCGCTCCGCAGCCGGAAAGCGCGGTAAGGGCGGCCAACGCAAGGCCGGCGAATAGAGCGAATCTGGACTCAGTGTGGCTGGACATTAAAGCGTGTCTCCGAGAAGCAGGGCGTCGATGCCGTCGCAAAGGGCATGCAGCAGCAGGATGTGGACTTCCTGGATGCGCATGGTGCGATCATGTGGAACGCATAAATGGATATCGGTCTCCATGAGCAGGTGGGCAATTTCGCCGCCGCCCTTGCCGGTGAGTGCGATGACCGCCATCTCGCGATCGTGTGCGGCTTCGATGGCCTTGATGACGTTGGGCGAGTTGCCGCTGGTGGAAATGGCCACCAGTACGTCGCCGGGCTGGCCCAGTGCGTTGACCTGCCGTTCGAAGACGGCATTGAATCCGTAGTCGTTGCCGACCGCGGTCATGATGGAGGTGTCGGTGTTCAGGGCGACGCCGGCCAGCGGCAGGCGGTCGCGCTCGAAGCGGCCGACCAGCTCCGCGATGAAATGCTGGGCGTCTGCAGCAGAGCCGCCGTTGCCGCAAGCGAGAATCTTGCAATTGTTGGCGAGCGCGCCGAAGAGGAGCTCGACGCCGGTGGAGAGCGGTTCCGCCAGTTCACGCGCGCTGGCCTTGAAAGTGTCGACGGCGTCATCGAAGTGGGACGCCATGTGTGCGGTCATGTCCATAGGGCCGATTATCTCACTTTTCGATTTCAGGGAAGCGGGCTTCTATTCGGTGAAGGCGTGGCGGATCCAGTCCAGCCTGCCATCCTGCACGCAGATGACGTCGAAGCGGCAGGCCGGCATGCGCCCTGCGCAGTGGCGACGCACGATGCGTGGCAGAAAATACCGGGCTGCACGCAGCAGACGCTGTTGTTTTCCCCGGTTTACACTGGCGGCAGCCCCGCCATGGCTACTCGAGCCCCGGTATCGTACCTCTACAAAGACCAGCGTTTCACCGTCCAGGACCACCAGATCGATCTCGCCCGCCCGGCAAAGCAGATTTCGCTCCAGCACACGCACGCCATGGCGTTCAAGCCACGCCGCGGCCCGGGTCTCTGATTGGTGTCCTGTGGTTTGGGTGGGGGAGGGCGCCATGACGGTCATTGCCAGCAAAGCAGGAAATCCAGTATGAACGACAACAGCCCGCTTACGGAAGCCTCATCGACATGGAAACGTCTCGCTGACCGTGTCGCGGCCCAGCACTGGCCGGCGCCCGCGCTTTATGTGGTGGCGACTCCCATCGGCAACCTGGGTGACCTGGGCATGCGGGCCTGGCAGGCGCTGCAGCGCTGCGATGTCATCGCCGCGGAAGACACGCGCTCCAGCCGCCCGCTCATGGACGCATGGGGCATCACGACCCCTTTGATGGCGGCGCATCGGCACAATGAAGCGGCCGCTGCCCAAGCCATCGTGCTCCGGCTGGAAGCCGGCGAACGTGTGGCGCTGATCTCGGATGCGGGCGCGCCAGCGGTGAGCGACCCCGGCGCACGCATCGTGCGCAGCGTACGCGAGGCGGGGTACCCCGTGGTGCCGGTGCCGGGCGCCAGCGCCGTGATCGCCGCCCTCATGGGCAGCGGGGTGACGTCGGACGAAAACCCCGCCTTTGTGTTCGCCGGATTTGCGCCGGCCAAGCAGGGGGCGCGACGCAAATGGCTGCAACGCTGGTGCGCCGTACCGGCGCCCGTCGTACTGTTCGAGTCGCCCCATCGGATACAAGCGACGGTGGATGACATGGTGGCCGTCTGCGGTCCCGACCGCCGGCTGACTATTACGCGCGAACTCACGAAGCGATTTGAGCAGATCGATACATTGCCTCTTCAGGATGCCGTTGCGTGGCTGGAAGGCGACGCTCATCGACGCCAAGGAGAATTCGTTCTCATCATCCATGAGGCCGAAGCCCCCGCGCAGGAAGATGAGATCGATGCCCAGGCCATCGCGCTGCTCGACGCACTGCTTGAGACGCTGTCCGTTCGAGATGCCGTGAAAGTCGCGGCCAAAGTCAGCGGCGCCCCCCGGGACGCGCTATACGCCATGGCTCTTGAGCGCAAATAGCACTATCGTATTTTGTCGTGGGTAGCGAGGGCATCTTCCAGCGCAGCGCCTATTCGCAGCAATATCGATTCGCTTTGTGGCTGGCCGATGATTTGCAAGGAGGTGGGCATGTTGTTGGCGCCTGTTCCATTGGGCAGCGCCAGGGCGGCATAAGAAAGAAAGCTGACGAAACGCGTGAGTTCGGCGGGCACCCAGTTCATGTGCCCGATCTCACTCAAGGGTACTGCCGTGCCGCGTGTGGTGGGGGTCAGCAAGGCATCGAAACCGCTCAAAGCCTGGTCAAAATCATGGCGCATCCGGCGGCGCTGCTCCAACAGCCGCTCATGTGCACCCTCCGGCAGTTCCCGCGCTTCACTGAAACGCTGTCTGACGCTTTCGTCCATGGGTTCAGCCGGGTCGTTCACGATGGCGGCAATGCGGGGGAAGCCTTCGACGGCAATCAACGATGCGGTCAAAGAGGCGAAGGCATCCAGAGCATGGGGGAAAGCGAACGGTACGAGCTCGGCGCCGAGAGTGCGCAGAACGTCCAGGGAATGATCATAAGCAGCCAGCACATCGGCGTGAATCAGTTTGCGTTCTGTATCGGCCAGCACGGCGAGACGCCGACCTTCCAGGGCAACGCTACGTCCGGAAGCAAGAATGTCCCGTGGCGCCGGTATGCCCGACATGGCTTCATAGGCGAGGGCAACATCCCGCACACTGCGTGCCAAGGGACCGATGGTATCCAGGCTGCGGCTCAATGAGCCGACGCCGGCATCAGGGATGGTGCCGAGCGTAGGACGTAAACCGGTGAGACCGCAGAAGGCGGAAGGTATCCTTACCGAGCCGCCCGTATCCGTGCCCACGGCCCAGGGAGCCAGGCCGGCGGCAACGGCGGCGGCTGAACCGCTGCTGGAGCCGCCAGTGATGAAGTGCTGATCCGAGGATAACGGATTTCGGGGGGCGCCCAGCTTTTCATTGCTGCCATGCGAACCGTAGGCGAATTCCACCGTGTGAGTTTTGCCTAGCAGCACCATGCCGGCGTCGCGCAAGCGCTTGACCAGTTCGGCATCACGGGTGGCCCGGTAAGCGGCCGAGGTATGCGTACCCAGCCCGGTGCGTTCACCTGAGACGTCGACCAGATCCTTCAACGCATAAGGAATGCCGCAGAAGCGGCCGGCCTTGCCTGCCGCCCTGGCTTTATCCGCTTCCTGCGCCTGTTTGCGCGCGCTTTCTTCAAAGATGGCGGTATAGGCGTGGATGTAGTCATTCCGCTGTCTGATTCGTTCCAGGAAAGCATCCGTGATTTCCGCGGATGAGGCTTCGCCTGAATCGAGAAGCGCCATGATCTCGTGTATCTGCATCTGTGCGATAGAGGATTTCATGGTGTCGTGCATTGTTGTGTTCCTGAAGGGTTCAAATGCGGCAAACGGCGTTAGAAACTGGTCAGGCGGCTTGCGACCACGCTGCGCCCGGCGCCGCGGCGAAAAGCTGGCGGGTGTACTCATGCCGGGGCGCGGCGAGCAGGTCGGCGGCGGTGGCGAGCTCCACCAGCTTACCCTTCTGCATGACGGCGATCCGGTCGCACAGCTGGGTGGCGACGCGCAAGTCGTGCGTGATGAACACCATTGCGAAGCCAAGCTGCTTTTGTAGCGATTCGAACAATTCCAGTACCTGGGCCTGTACCGAAACGTCCAGGGCCGAGACGGCTTCGTCCGCGATGATGACCTCCGGGTCCATTGCCAGGGCGCGGGCGATGCAGATGCGCTGGCGCTGGCCGCCTGAGAACTGGTGAGGATAGCGCAACAGGCTGTCCTGGGGCAGCCCTACCAGTTTCATCAGTTCGGCAGCGCGCGTGCGGGCGGTGGCTGCCGGCACACCTGCTTCCACCGGCCCTTCCGTCAGCGCCTGCATGATCCGGTGCCGTGGGTTCAGAGAACGGAAAGGGTCCTGAAAGATCATCTGGATCCGCCGTCGTATCGGTGTCAGGGCTTTGCCCAGCAAGGCTGTGATATCGATGCCCTGAAAGAGGATTTCCCCTGAGGTGACGGGATTGGACCGGGTGATGCAGCGGCCCAATGATGATTTTCCGGAGCCCGATTCCCCGACGATCCCCAGGATCTCGCCCTTGTCCAGAACAAAGGAAACATCGTCGATGGCGTGAGTCACCCTGCGTTTACCCAGCAGGCTGCGGCTGTCATAGGTCAGATGCACGTTCTTTACTTCAAGCAGCGGCGCGTCCTGGCGCTGGCTGCTGAGCTTAGGCCGCCCATGAGGGACGGCGGCCAGCAGCGTGCGGGTGTACTCATGTTGCGGCGTGGTCAGAACAGCCTGTGCCGTGCCGGTTTCAACGATCTCGCCTTGCTTCATCACGGCCACCCGGTCCGCGATCGTGCGAACGACGTCGAAGTCATGCGTGATGAACAGGATGCCGCTGTCGTGCTTTTCCTGAAGTTCCTTGAACAGTTTCAGAACTTGCGCCTGGGTAGTAACGTCAAGAGCGGTGGTGGGTTCGTCGGCGATGATCAGGACCGGGTCCAGGGCGATGGCCATGGCAATGACGATGCGCTGGCGTTGCCCCCCCGACAACTGATGGGGGTAGGCATCGATCATGGCGTCAGGTTCTGGCAGGTGGACGTCACGCATCAGCGCCAGCACCTGCTTGCGAATGGCCTCGTCAGACATCTCCGGGCGATGCGTCTGGATCACTTCCGCGATCTGATCGCCAACCCGCATCAGGGGGTTGAGGGCGGTCATGGGTTCCTGAAACACCATGCTTACCCGGTTGCCCCGCAGTTTGCGCAAGGTCTGCTCGCCGGCGCCGACGAGTTCCTGGCCGTCCAGGCGGATCGAGCCTTTGGAGATGCTCAATGTGCGGGCGGGCAGCAAGCCTATGACGGCGGACGCCGTTACGGACTTGCCCGAACCGGATTCGCCGATCAGGCAGAATATTTCGCGCTTTCTGATGGCGAGATGGACATCGCGCACGATGGAGGCGGTTTTATCTTGTGCGCGATTCGTGACTTCCAGGTTCTCGATTTCCAGGATGATGTCAGTGGATATGTGCTCAGTCATGCGTTCTCCCGGCCATTTTTGGATCGAGCCGATCGCGCAGACCGTCGCCCAGCACATTCACGGCAAGTACGGTGAGGGCCAGAAATATTCCCGGCGCAGTGGTGACCCATGGCGCTCTCTGGAAGACCGGCCGGCCTTCCGCCATGATGTTGCCGAAGGTCGGGGTCTGCGGAGGGAAGCCTACGCCCAGGAAGCCCAGCGCCGCCTCCAGCAGGATGGCAGCGGCAAAAACGTAGCTGGCCTGGACGATGAGGGGCGGCAGGCAGTTCGGCAAGATATGGCGCCACATGACCTTGTAGCGCGGGATGCCCAGCCCGATCGCAGCCTCAATGTAGGCTTCTTCGCGCAAGGTCAGGACGACGCCACGCACCAGACGGACCACGCGCGGGATTTCCGGCAAGGTGATGGCCAGTACCACGGAATAGAGATTGGCCCCGATGAGGGACACGAGAGCGATAGCCAGCAGAATGCCGGGAATCGCCATCAAGCCGTCCATGATGCGCATGAGGATGCGATCCCAGAAGCGCGAGGCTCCGGCGATCAGGCCGATCAGTGCACCGATGGCAATGGTCCCGCCGGCGGCAAGCAGGCCTATCAGCAAAGAAGTACGGCTTCCGTAAAGAACCCGGGAGAACAGATCCCGTCCCAGTGCGTCGGTGCCGAACCAGAAATCCGCGCCAGGCGGCCGCAGACGCAGACGGGGCTGCATCAGTGAAGGGTCGGTCGAGGTGATGAAGGGCGTCAGCAGGCTGATGAGCAGCATGATCAGCAATGCGATGGAGCCGATGAGCGCCAGCTTGTTATGACGGAGAAGCGAGAATACTTTCATGTGTCGTGGCTCCGCATTCAATAGCTGATGCGTGGGTCGATGACGACATAGCAGATGTCTATGAACAGATTGATCAAGATATAGACAAGCGAGAAAAGCAGGATCACTCCTTGTACGACGGGGAAGTCGCGCGCAAGGACGGCATCGATGGTCAGGCGGCCCAGCCCGGGCAGATTGAAGACGCTCTCCGTGATGACGACGCCGCTGATCAGGAATGCGACGCCAATCCCGATGACGGTGATGATTGGAACGGCGGCATTGCGCAGGACGTGGCGCATCAGGATTTTGGTCTCGCTGACGCCTTTGGCGCGGGCGGTGCGCACAAAGTCTTCGTTCAGTATTTCAAGCACACTGGTGCGGGTGACCCGTGCGATGAGTGACATATAGAACACGGACAGTGCGATGGTGGGCAGGATGAGGTGTTGGGTGAAGAGCCAGAAATCCATATGCGGACTGACATAGCCCTGCACGGGGAACCAGCCGACCCACACCGAGAAAAACAGGATGAGGAGATAGCCCACGACGAAACTGGGTATCGAGAAACCGGTGACGGCAAACAGCATCACGGCGCGATCTACCCAGGTGTTGTGCTTCCAGGCAGCCAGGATGCCCAGAGGCACAGCCAGCACTATCGTGAGGACGGCGGCCGACAGCGACAACAGCAATGTCGACTCCAGGCGATCGCCGATGAGATGGGATACTGGCAGGCTGGATACGATGGATGTGCCCAGGTCTCCGCTCAGCAACGCGCCTATCCACTTGAAATACTGAACGATGAGTGAATCATTCAGGCCGAGTTGCTGGCGCAGTGCAGCGACGGCCTCGGGCGTCGCCATATCTCCGGCCAGGATGGTCGCGGGGTCGCCCGTTATCCGTACCAGCAGGAAGACGAGCGTGATCACCACCAGCATGACGGGAAGCGACGACAGGAGGCGTCTCAGGATGAAAATTACCATGATGCGAAGCCTGTGAAAGGGACGGGTTCAACCGTTTCCAATGCGGAGCCGGCGACCACTGTGACATGGCCACCGTTTCCGTATTGCGCTGAATCAGTTTTTCTTCTCGATGCCCCAGAACACCACGACCGGCGCCTTGAGCAGCGGCGTGACATTGTTGCGGTGCGCGGAGAAATCGTTATAGGTGCCCAGCGGAATGTAAAAGACCTCGTCATAGGCCAGCGCCTGGATGCGCTCGGCGACGCGAGCGCGTTCACCCTTGTCGGTAGCGCGGGCAAACTCATCCTTCAATTTCTCCATCTCGTCGCTTTCCGACCAGCCGGCATAGCCCACCAATCCACGGCCATCGAGGTTCAGGTTCGACAGGGGAGAAATCAGGTCCAGGGTATTCCAGCTGCCGTAAGCCAGGCTCCAGCCGCCTTGTTCTACGGGGTCGGTCCGGCCCCGGCGGGTGAGGAAGGTTGCCCAATCCATCGCCTGCATCTCGGCGTTCATGCCGATTGTCTGCATGGCTTGCACCGCCATGGGGGCGAGTGCGGATACCGGTGGGTAATCCGTTGCGTGCAGTGCGACGGTCTTCTGGTTGGTGTAACCGCTTTCTTTCAGCAGCTTCTTGGCGGTTTCGTAATCGGGTTGGTCCTTGGTGTGTACGACACCCACATCGGAGGCAAGGTCGCTGGTGCACCCGAACAGGGCGCCGCAGACGGAGTAGGCGTCCGGATTACCGACCTGAGCGTCCATGAAGTCGCGCTGGCTGATGGAGTGCAGCAAGGCCTGGCGCACCAGTTTGTTGTTGAATGGAGGCTGCTGCCAGTTCAGACGCAAGGTGGGCGTCGTGGTGCTGCTGAGACGCTGGACCACAACGCCGGGAGCGTTTTCAAGGCTTTCCATGACGTCGGGGTAGACCAGTTCGATATAGTCGACTTCGCCTTTGATAAGCGCATTGGCCTCGGTCTGAATGTCGGGCAGTGACAGCCAGACGACACGGTCGACCTTGACCTCCTTGCCTCCGGCCAGGCCGCTGGCCGGTTCCGGGCGCGGGCGATAGTCGGGATTGCGCTCGTACACCACTTGCAGGCCGGGGCGGTATTCGTTGGCTACGAAGCGGAAGGGGCCGGAGCCGACGACTTCGGTGATGGGCTCGCTGGCAGGCTGCTTGGCAAGGCGTTCGGGCATGATGAACGGTACCAGAGAGCTGGCTTTGCTCAGACCATCGATCACGGATCCGAAGGGTTCCTTCAGAATAATCTGAAAGGTCTTGTCGTCCACTTCCTTCAGATCGTCGGTCATGGTCAACATGCGCACGCCGGTCAGGTCGCGTTCGGCCCAGCGGCGGATGGAAGCAATGGCATCGCGCGATGTGACGTCGCTGCCGTCATGGAACTTCAGGCCGTCGCGAAGCGTGAAGGTGTAGGTCAGACCGTCGTCGGAAGCCTGCCAAGTGTCGACCATCTGAGGCTGGAGCTGCAGGTTTTCATCTAACGCGAACAGCGTGTCGTAAACCATGTAGCCATGGTTACGAGTGATGTAGGCGGTGGTCGCGATGGGGTCGAGCAGTCGCAGGGGTGCTTGTGCGGCCACTCGGATTGTCGTCGGTTCGTTCGCGACTGCGATGCCGCTGGTAAGCGCGGTTGCCAAGCCTGAAATAAAAATGGCCGCGCACGTTTTTTTGATGTTCATGTCTCCTCCTTGGGTTTTTACTGTCAATTCACAAGATGCCGGGGAACCGTGATGGCGGCTCCGAGCAAGCGGAAAGAAAGGCTCTTTCCGTGTCCGTCCAGTCCTAGGCTGCTGTTGACGCCGCCTTCGAGTACGTTGTGGATGACGAAGTTGAATGCGTCGATACGAGGCAGGTCGTAGCGCACCACCTGGGACGGGGATCGATCACAGAACAGCTGCTGCACCCTGTCAGCGGTCAGCTGATCCTTCAGAAGCTCGAAGTATTCCGGCTTGAAGCAAAATACGCCTATGTTCAGAACATTT
Source organism: Pseudomonadota bacterium (assembly GCA_023388835.1). Lineage (GTDB taxonomy): Bacteria > Pseudomonadota > Gammaproteobacteria > Burkholderiales > Burkholderiaceae_B > Yanghanlia. Next base: position 39,311 of record JAEWFK010000164.1, read on the forward strand.
CCTTTGTCGCCTGAGCGGGCGTGGGCGAGTTGGCGTAGCGTGATGGTGAGTGTGTCTTCCATCAGAATCTCTATAGGTAGGAAATCCGGGGAGTGATCAGGCTGCGTTCGATGACGCACGATGTCGTAGCCAGCCTGGAAGACAGACGGGTGCGCACCCCGGCGCCGCCAGCCGGTCCGGAGCAATACAGAGCTTCCACTTCTTCCAAGAGATATCGGGCATGGGTTTGATCGGGGCTGGACAGCGCGAACCGGACCCGTATGTCACGGCTGTTGCTGCCTTCGCTGATCTCATCATGGAATTTTTCGTTGCTGCCCAGCACGCTGAGAGCGCCGATGAAGTCGATTCGGGGTGCGCTGTCCGGGTATCGCTGTCGCACGCGCTCGCGGATGATGCGGGCGGCAAGCTGAGCGCGCCCCATGGCGTTGTCCCCGGCGTATGAAATTTCACCCTCCGCCAGCGTGCCACTTTCCACGCAGACCGTCGCTTTCAGTCGTTCTGGCCGAGGCGCGCCGCGCGCGCCACTTACCCGGACCCGGTCGGGGCCATCCTGGTGAAGCGTCACTCCGGTCACATCGAGTACGACATCGGGAGTGAGATAGCAGGCCGGGTCGTGAATTTCATACAGCAGCTGCTCTTTGACGGTGCGGAGATCGACAATTCCACCCGTGCCTTCCGGCTTGGTGATGACGCATTCGCCGTTCCGACCGATTTCGGCGATTGGATAGCCGATATTGGCCATGTCCGGCACATCTTTGATGCCCGGGTCGGCAAAATAGCCGCCGGTGACCTGAGCGCCGCATTCGATGAGATGTCCCGCCAGGGTGCCGGTGGCCAGCATGTCCCAATCGTCTTCGGCGATCTTGAACGCATGAATCATCGGACCCAGTACCAAAGAGGGATCGGCAACCCTGCCGGTGATGACGATGTCAACGCCGGCATCAAGCGCCTCGGCGATTTGGAAGGCGCCGAGATAGGCATTGGCCGACACCAGGCGACTATCGTCCCGCAGCACGCCGGCCGGAAGCTCGCGTTCTCGGAGTTCGGAGAGATTCAAGGTGTCGATCAGATCGTCGCCTTCTACGATGGCGATGCGTGGCAACGGCCCGCCTTGACGCTGTGCGATCTCTTGGATGAGGCGGGCGGCCGCACGGGGATTCGCCGCGCCGAAGTTGCTAACGATCCGGATGTTGGAAGCCAGGCACTCCTGCAATACGGGCTCGATGTAGGAGCGCAGCCTGGGCGCATACCCTTTGTCCGGATCGCCGGCTCGCAATAATTGAGCGGCGGCAAGTGTTCGTTCGGCGAGTGTTTCGTAGACGAGAAAGCGAGGGCCGGGGCAGGTTTTCAGTTGCCGGACGACCGCTTCCGCTGCGTCGCTGCGGTCGCCGCCAAAACCCGCGCCGGCGCCGACGTAAATTTTCTCCATGTTGTCTCCGACTTCTATTCGTCTTTTGGATAGGATTTTAGGAAGCAGGGATATATACAGTCAAATAACTTAATCCTTGTGATTAATAGGTCAAGGCGATATATTTTTGTCGCGGGCATAAGAGAGAGCCTGCTCCGAGCCCGTAAACTAGCCAGACCATCTCGTATGAATATCACCTTGCGCCAGCTAGAAATCCTTATCGCCGTCGGAGAGATGGTCAGCTTCAGTAAAGCGGCGGATGCGCTGGGCGTCACCCAGCCTTCCGTCAGCGAATCGATACGTCGCCTTGAGTATGAGCTGGGTGTGGTGCTGTTCGAACGCACGACTCGTTCGCTGGTCTTGACTCCGGATGGTCAGAAGACCATGGAAATTGCCAGAGATATGCTGGCCAACTTCCGCAGCGGCGTGCGGGCGATTCAGTCGCGCATGTCGCAACCCGAGCGCCGACTGGTGATCGCCAGCCTGCCTTCCATCACAGTCGCATTGCTGCCTCGGGCGTTAAAGGTGCTTGGGAAGCAATTCCCTCATGTAGAAGTGGTAGTGCATGACGTCCGGCACGAAGACGCCATTCGTCTGCTGATCGACGGTATCGCGCACGTGGCCCTGACGGCGAACCTCACTCGGGATGAGCAGCTCGAATTCCTGCATTTCGGGAATGATCCCGTGGTGTTGGTCTGCCGGCGCGATCATGAACTTTATCTGCAAGCGGCGACTCCCACTTGGGAACAGGTGGCCGGATATCCGTTCGTCGGCTTGGCGAAGAGTTCGTCAGTGCGTATGCTGACCGACCTGGCGTTTCTGCAGGAAGACCTGGTCTGTACGCCCGCCTACGAGGTGGGGCAGATTCCCTCGGCAATCGCTCTGGTGGAGGCGGGTCTCGGCGTGACTGCGCTGCCTACGCTGACCCTCGCCATGATGAGAAATCAGGAGATCGCTGTGCGGCCGATCTCGCCGCTGATCCGCCGACTACCGGGGGCGGTGTTGTTGCGTAAGCGGAAGGTCGATCCAGTACTGCAAAGCCTGATAGACCTGCTGCAGGAAGCATTCGAAAAGCAGGTGTCCTCTCTGTCCTGCTGATGCTCCTTCGAACAGGCTGACACTCCGCATCACAGAATACTTAGCCCTTATTTTTACCGTTGAGCGAGGGCGGGTTGCATGCCGGTGGCTTCCTGGATGCGGATGGATGCGTTGACAGCGGCCGTGCGCGTGGGATAGGGGCCGATGCGCACGCGGTGCAGCCCGTTGTTCGTGTCGATATGCGCATCGCGGCTTTCCACCTGCTCGATTTCCGTGTTCAGGCGGTTGGCAAGCTGGTCGGCTGAGATGTAGCTGCTGAAGGCGCCGAACTGCAGGTAGATACCCTCGGCGGGAGAATCGGTCACCGTGGGTGCGATCGCTCGGCGGGCCGGCGCGGCATGCGCGGAAGCAACGCGTGGCTGCATCGGTTCCTGGGCTTGCGGCTCGAGGGCCGCCAGGGCGTCCGGCGTGATTGTCGACGTGGGCACCGCAGCAGGAATCGGCGTGGCCGCCACCGTGGCAGGTTCGGTAACCGGCGCAGCGCTCACGGATGCCGCATTTCCAGGCGCCGCCGATGGCGCCGCGCGGGCGACGATAGCCGTCGATTTTTCGGGGGCTGGAGGCGTGGCCGCCGCCACGGTGGTGGGCCGGCTGCGTGTAGCCATGTTCAAGCCTTTGCGGATATCAGCATGGGTGATGGCCTCGACCACCACCACATCGCTGCCGTGCCCGATGATGCCCAGCCGCGCCGCGGCCGCGTAGGACAGATCGATGACTCGCCCGCGCAGGAACGGCCCACGGTCGTTCACACGTACGATCACAGATCGGCCGCTTCTCTCGTGCGTGACGCGTGCATAGCTGGGCAGCGGCAATGTGGGATGGGCCGCCGTCATGGTGTACATGTCGTAGGTTTCGCCATTGGCGGTCTTCTGCCCATGGAACTTGCGGCCATACCACGAGGCGACGCCCCGCTGGCGCAAGGCCGTGCTGGCGCTCACTGGAACGAAACGCTGACCCAGAACTGTGTACGGCCGGAAGTTCGCCGCGTTGTGCCGCTCGATACGGGGCACGGCGTCCGGGATGTTCTCGATGCCCGGGGGAATATTGCTGCCTGGGCCGTCATCCATGTAATAACCGCCGCCCGTCGTTCGTGCGGAAGGGTGTTTTGGGGGTGAGCTGCACCCCGCGATCATGGCGCCCACAATCAGGAGCACGGGCAGTATCCGGTACTGGAATGTCGTCGAGAGCGTCGTGGTCATTGTCAATCGATGTTCATGGGAGTTCCGGAGGTGGTTGGTTGCGATGGCGGATCAGGGGGCCGTGATCCGCAAAACGCCGCGCAAGCTCTTCTGTAACATAGACCGAGCGATGCTTGCCGCCCGTGCAGCCAATCGCCACGGTGAGATAGTTGCGCGTGTCCTGCATGTACAACGGCAGCCAGCGTTGAATATAGCCGGCGATGTCGGCGATCATAGCTTCGACGCTTCCGAACTGCGACAGCCATTTGGCCACCGGAGCATCGCGCCCGGTAAAAGGACGCAAGGCTTGGTCATAGTGCGGATTGGGAAGGCAGCGTACGTCAAAGACCAGGTCGGCATCGCCGGGCACCCCGCGTTTGTATGCGAAGGACTCGAAGGTCAGCACCACCGGAGCACGGTCCGCCTGCACAAGGTCGCGAACCCAGGCCCGCAACTGCCCCGGGGTCAGATCGGACGTGTCGATGGTGTGTTCTTGTTCGCGCAGCGGAGCCAGCATCTCGCGCTCCGCGTCGATGCAGTCCTGAAGGGAAGGCGTACGGCCTTGCCGCTGCGCCAGCCTGTCGGTGAGCGGGTGCCGCCGACGCGATTCAGAATAGCGCTGGCGTAGCGTGTGGTCGTTGGCGTCCAGAAAGATGACGCGAAAGCCGATTCCCGCCGTGCGCATCTCCTGGATGACCGGCGGAAGTTCGTCGAGCTCGCCGATAGTGCGCACATCGATGGCGACCGCGACACGCTCCATGCCTTGCGCACGTGTGTTCGCAATGAATTCCTGCAGGAAACGCACGGGCAGGTTGTCGACGCAGGTATAGCCGGCGTCCTCGAGCAGGCGCAGGGCGACGGACTTGCCGGAGCCGGATATGCCAGTAATGAGAACGATGTTGTGCATGGATGCAGGTCTTCAGTGGATGCGAGGGGCGTGCCGTTAAGCGGATCCCGGACAATGGTACCAAAGCAAGGGAGCGTCGGCCCGCATGCGCCTCGGATTAGCGCGGCGCCAGTCGTTTCACAGCGGACTGTTCGGTGTCCCTGCTAATCTCTGCGACTGTTTTCCATGATCGCAAGGGCCTGGCGTTCTATGAACTCGCCCATGGTATCGATGCCGCGCAGGGTCAGGATCGTATTGCGGACGGCCGCTTCAACGAGCACGGCAAGGTTGCGGCCGGCCGCCACTTGCAGCATGACGCGGCGGACGGGCACGCCCAATATGTCTTCGGTCTGATCCTGCACGGGCAGCCGTTCGAAATTTTCCGGGGTGGAGCGGATGAGATGCACCATCAGGCTGAGCTTCATCTTGCGGCGCACGGAGGTCTCGCCGAAGATGGTGCGGATATCCAGCAGCCCCAGCCCGCGGACTTCCAGCAGATTCTGCAGCAAGGGCGGACAGTGCCCTTCGATGATGCTGGGCGCGATGCGCGAGAGCTCAACGGCGTCGTCGGCCACCAGGCCGTGCCCACGCGAAATCAGCTCCAGGGCCAGCTCGCTCTTGCCCAAACCGGATTCGCCGGTAATCAACACCCCCACGCCCAGCACATCGAGAAAAACACCATGCACCAGTGTCTTGGGCGCGAGGCGTTTACCCAGGTAGATGCGGAGCAGATCGATCAGTTGGGCCGCATCGATGTGGGTGGACAGCAAGGGTATGCCGTTGTTTTCGCAGAAGCTGCGCAGGTCGTCGGGTGCTTGCAGGCTTTCGGCCACCAGTATGGCGGGCACGCCGCCCGCCCGCAGTTCTTCCAGCAAATGCACGCGCCGCGCGGTATCGAAGTTGGTGTAGTAGGTGAGCTCTTCAGCGCCCAGTACCTGCACCCGGGAAGGATGAATGAGGTTCAGGTGGCCGACGAGGTCTGCGCCGGCGCGACCGAAGTTGTTCGTGATGGGCTGATCTGCCGCCTGTTCGCCTGCCACCCATGTGAAGTCGATGCTGTCGACATTGTCAGAGACGAATTCCTGCAGCGTCAGCATGGCGCTATTCCTGTGCGGGCGGCCGTGTCAGAAGTTCGTGAACGATGCCGGGATCGTCTTCCGTCGCCAGGGCGTGTCGGACATCGGCGTCGGACATCAGACGGGCGATCTCCGCGAGCAGCTCCAGGTGCGTCTGGGTCGCGTTTTCAGGGACCAGAAGAATGAAGAGCAAGTTGGCGGCGCGCCCATCGGTGGCGTCGAACCGTACAGGTTCGCTCAGCCGGATGAAGGCAGCGCAGGGCTCCTTGAGATCTTTGATGCGGCCGTGAGGTACGGCGACCTGATGGCCAAGGGCCGTGGAACCGAGCCGTTCCCGAGCTATCAGGCTCTGGAAGACCGCCGTTCGCGCGATACCGTTGTGGTTTTCAAAGAGTAGGCCGGCCTGTTCGAATGCGCGCTTTTTGCTTGTGGCTGCAAGGTCCAACACCACATTCGAGGGCGGCAGGATTCGCGACATGAGGTTCATGCAGCTCATTATATGTTTATTGCTCTGCAACATACAAAGCGGCCGTTGCAGAGTGAGGTGAGGTCCCCAGAAAAACCCAGGCCCCGAACCGCTCGTGTTCGAGGCCTTATTGGCGTGGTGTGCGACGGCGCCGTTATTCGGCGGGCACTTCCTGTCGCTTCACGGGTTCGTGAGCATGGTTCTGGACCTTGGTCTTGTACTTGATCACCTGGCGATCGATCTTGTCGGCCAGCAAGTCGATGGAAGCGTAGAGGTTTTCGTCACGCGCTTCGCAGTGAATGTCCTTGCCGGGAAGGCGGACGGTCACTTCAGCGGTGTGTTGAAGCTTCTCGATCGAGAGCATGACCTGCGTGTCGATGACGTTGTCGAAGTGGCGACCGACGCGAGCCATTTTGTTGGTGGCGTATTCGCGGATTGCCGGGGTGATTTCGAGATGACGACCACTGATGCTCAGGTTCATATAAAACGCTCCTACAGTTAGGGTTCGGGGCGCGGTATGCGCCAGTCGTTACGCGATGATGACCTCCGTGTTTCGGTTTCGTGATGATTCAGTGTATCGCTTCGAGCAGGGAAATCAAGCTGCACTGCGGGCGGGGATGATCCGCGTCAATTGCGATATGTTTCGGTGGAGTGCGCCGGCGCCAAACCAAGGCCGTGGCGGGCAATGTGGGTGAGGCGGTTTCCGCGCGCGCCCCCTACATCTTGAAATTCTTGCCCAGATACACCTTCCGCACCGCCTCATTGTCGATGATCTCGTTCGGATGCCCGCTCGTCAGCACCCGCCCCTCGCTGATAATGTAGGCCCGGTCACAGATTCCCAGCGTCTCGCGCACATTGTGGTCCGTGATCAGCACACCGATATTGCGGTTCTTCAGGAAATGCACAATGCGCTGGATCTCGATCACCGCGATCGGGTCCACCCCGGCGAAAGGCTCGTCCAGCAGAATAAAGCGCGGATTGGTGGCCAGCGCGCGAGCGATCTCCACCCGGCGGCGCTCGCCGCCCGACAGAGAGATCGCCGTATTACGGCGGATATGACCGATCTGCAATTCGTCGATCAACGATTCCAGCGCCTCGCCCACCTCGGCGGAATTGAGCGGGCGCTCGTCGTCGCTCACCTGCAGTTCGAGCACCGCACGGATGTTCTCTTCCACCGTCAGCCGGCGGAATACCGAGGCGTCCTGCGGGAGATAGGACAGCCCCAGCCGGGCGCGGCGGTGTATCGGCATATTCGTGATCGCTGTATTGTCGATCTCGATACGGCCCGAGTCCGCGGGCACGATGCCCACGATCATGTAGAAGCTCGTCGTCTTGCCGGCGCCGTTCGGCCCAAGCAGCCCCACGACTTCGCCGCTGTCGACGGACAGGGAAACATCTTCCACCACCGTGCGCTTGCCATAGACCTTGCGAAGGCCCGTGGCCCGCAGGCAGCCGGGGCTTCCGCTGCTGGCGCGGCGCACCGATGCTCCCGGGACCTTGCGCGAGAAAATACTCTTACTACCCAAGTCGTGACCTCAGTTCTTTGCGCCTTGCTGCTTGCGGCAGGCCTCGACGGCGGCGTCGGCGCGTGCCCGGGGGGTGGCCAGCGACCGAACCCGTCCACCGGGAGCAGCGGAGTTCGGCCCGCCAAAGGCCTGGTAGGTGCCGGTCTTCTGACGATAGATCACGCGTTCGCCCTGAATGTTGTCGAAGGGCTTGCCGCAGATGTAGCGGGTGAGGATGGCCTTGCCGATCATCTCCACCTCTTCAGTCTTGCCGTTGTACTCGGCGCGCTGGCCGCGCGCCTCGAGAACCTCGAATTTTTGCGGGTTTTCCTGGCGCAGAAAGACCAGTTTGCCACCCTCGACCGTAGCGGTCCCATGCTGGAAGCCTTCGGCATCTTCCCTGGTGGTCAGGCGGTCGGAGTGCAGCGTCATGTCTCCGCGGGTCAGCACGACATTGCCGGTGAAGACGCTTTCCTTGGCCATGTCGTCGTAGTTGAGCGTATCGGAGATGATGAGGGTGTCGGGTTCGTCTTGACTCCCGCTTTGCTGGGCTCGCGCGGGCGAGAGGCCGGCGGCCATGCAAAAGGCCAGGCTGGAAACGAGGAAGAGGCGTAGTGGTGTCGTCATGGTTGTTCTTGTGTCCTTTCGGAGTTCCGCGTGCGGCGCTCCTGCGTATCCTGACCCGAAATTTTCACGTCGGTTGCAGAATAGACTTGCAGCTGACGTGTGCTGTTATCGTAACGCATGCCCTTGCCATTCATGGTCGAGTTGCCATGCACGACCAGCGCGGGATGATCGGTGAACACGACGTCTTCGTCCGGCAGGATGGTCAGCACGTCGCTCTTCACGTCGAGCGCTTGGTTCTCGGCGTCCGCGTGGCGGTGCACATGGGCGTTGCCCGTCATGACGACGCGGCTCCCATCCTGATCCATGACCGCGGTGTCCGATGTGGCGATCGTCAGCGGCGAGCCAGGCTGCTGGCCGATGGCGCGCGCCGTCTGTATTTCGTATGAGTCGGTGTCGGGAAAGTGTTCCAGGTATTCGCCTTCCAGCCGGTTGATCGCCATGCCTTGTTCGTCGCTGCGTATCAGCACGAAATCCGAAGCCCAATGGTCCGGCTCGTGCGTGAGCCGGCGCGGCGGGTCGATGGGCACCGCGCGTTGGGCGTAGTCGGCCGCCCACCATGTGCCGATGACCAGGCCGGTCAGCAGCAGGATGGCGACGATCGTTGGCAGGCGATCTTTCATTGTGCGGAAGCGACGATCATAGGCAGCCGAAGCGTTACTTGGAAGCGTTACTTGTAAAGGTCACTGAATGGTGCCGCCGCCCAGACGCAGGGCATTGGGCGAGAAGAAGGCCGCAAGCTTGCCCTGGGCGGCCAGTATCAGGTCGCAGCAGTCGCGCACCGCGCCGCTGCCGCCCGCCGCGGTGGACACCCAGTGGGCGGCCTGCGTGACGTAGGCAGGGGCGTTGGGCACACTGGCCGCAAAGCCGGCGCGCTGCATGGCGGGGACGTCGATGATGTCGTCTCCCATGTAGCCGACCTCGCTCAGATTGCAAGCATGCTCGTGAGCCAGCGCCTGCAAGGCCTGTGCCTTGTCGCGCACGCTGTGCTGTACCAGGGCAATGCCCAGTTCGGCGGCTCGGCGGCCAATCACGGCGCCGTCGCGGCCGGTGATGAGCGCGACCGTGATGCCGCTTTCCATCAAGAGTTTGAGCCCGTGGCCGTCCAGTACGTGGAAGGCCTTGAGCTGCTCACCCTGGGCGCTGTACCACAGCCGGCCGTCAGTCAGCACGCCGTCGACATCGAAAGCCATCATGCGCAACTGGCGTACTCGGTCAATGACGGCAGGCGCCGCCTTGGAAAGAATCATCGCTTCGGCGGGGTGGGCAATGCTGTTTGGGTTCATGGTCAGATCACCTTGGCGGCCATCAGGTCGTGCATGTGCAAAGCGCCCAATAATAGCCCGGCCTCGTCCACCACGAGCATCTGGTTGAGCCGGCCGGCATCCATGCGAGCGGCCGCCTCGATCGCGAGCGTGTCCGATGCGACGCAGCGCGGGTTGCGCGTCATGCCGTCGCCGACCGTCAGCTGGCGCACGTCGCCGCTTTTCTGAATGAGACGGCGCAGGTCGCCGTCTGTGAAGATGCCCAGCGGCCGGCGTTCGTCGTCGATGACGATGGTCATTCCCATGCCTTTGGCGCTCATCTCCTTGAGCGCATCGTGCATGGGCGTGTCTTCTTTGACGAGCGGCAAGGCGTCGCCGTGGCGCATGATGTCCCGCACGTAGGTCAACAAGCGCCGGCCCAGGGCGCCGCCGGGATGCGAGCGGGCGAAGTCCTCGGCGCTGAAGTGCCGCGCTTCAAGGCAGGCCACGGCCAACGCGTCGCCCAGCACCAGCGCCGCCGTGGTGCTGGCGGTTGGTGCCAGGTTGAGCGGGCAAGCCTCGACTTCGACGCCGCCGTCCAGATGCAGATCGGCGTTGCGCGCCAGTTCCGAATGCGGGTTACCGGTGACGGAAATGATTTGCGCGCCCATGCGCTTCGCGACGGTGAGCACGGTCAGCAGTTCAGACGCCGCCCCGGAATACGAGATCGCGATGAGGATGTCCTGCCCGGTGAGCATGCCCAGATCGCCGTGGATGGCCTCGGCGGCGTGCATGAAGAAGGCGGGCGTACCGGTGGAGGCCAGCGTGGCGGCCGTCTTGCGTGCGATATGCCCCGACTTGCCGATGCCGGTCACGACTACCCGCCCCTGGCAGCCGAGCAGCATGTCGACGGCTTGCTCGAAAGAGGCATCCAGGCGGTCGCGCAAGGCTTGCAGGGCCTGTATCTCGATGGAGAAGGTGCGATGTGCGGAGACCAAATGCCGCCCGGGTCCTGAGTTGATGGTTTCGTCCATGAGCGGATTTTAATCGGCATTGTGTACACTTCCACCGTTGCTTCTCCTGATTCCGCCTCTACGGGCTGCCCCATGCATATCGATCCTGCTGTCTACGTCCGCGATGCGATCCGCAGCGTGCCTGACTGGCCCAAGCCGGGCGTCACTTTCCGGGACATCACGCCGGTTCTGCAGGATCCCCGGTCCTTCCGGGTGCTGATCGACATGTTCGTCTACCGCTATATGCGTCAGCGGCTCGACCTCGTTGCGGGGGTGGACGCCCGGGGCTTCATTCTCGGGTCGGTTCTCGCTTACGAATTGAATCTGGGTTTCGTTCCCGTGCGCAAGAAGGGCAAGCTGCCTTACCGCACCGTGGCTGAAGAGTACTCGCTGGAATACGGCAACGCCGCGGTGGAAATGCACACCGACGCCGTGCGGCCCGGCCAGCGCGTGCTGCTCATCGATGACCTGATCGCCACGGGCGGCACGATGATGGCGGCGTCCAAGCTGCTGCAACGCCTGGGGGCCAATGTGCACGAGGCGGCGGCCATCATCGAACTCCCCGAGCTGGGCGGCGCCCAGAACATGCGGGATTCGGGCGTCCCGGTTTATACGGTCTGCTCCTTCACTGCAACAGATCCCTGAACGCGGACACGGCTGCCGTTTGACTGACACCGCTGCCGCTTGACGTCGGCCGCGGTGGGACAGACGGCGGCGGTGGGACAGATGGCGGCGGCAACGCCGCCGCTGGGCGGCGATATCGCCGCCACGGCCAGCTTTAAAGCAGCACGCGCTCGATGCCGCCCTCGTTGGCGCGGCGCACATAGTCCTGCAGCCATTCTTCGCCCAGAATATGGCGCGCCATTTCCACGACGATGTAGTCGGCCTTCATCCCCGTGTCTTCTTCATAGCGCGACATGCCTTGCAGGCATGATGGACAGGACGTAAGCATCTTCACTTCGCCGGCATAGCCGTCGGCGCGAATCTGCAGGCTGTTCTTCGCGAGTTCTTCCTGCTTGCGGAAGCGCACCTGGGTGGAGATGTCGGGCCGGGTGACCGCCAGCGTGCCCGATTCTCCGCAACAACGATCCGTCTTGATGGCGGTGTCGCCCACCAGAGCCTTCACCGTCTTCATGGGATCCTGCAGCTTCATGGGGGTGTGGCAGGGGTCGTGATAGACGTAGCGTGTGCCTTCCACGCCGCTGATGTCGATGCCTTTTTCGAGCAGGTATTCGTGGATGTCGATCAGGCGGCAGCCGGGGAAGATCTTTTCGAATTCGTAGCCGGCGAGCTGGTCATAGCAGGTGCCGCAACTGACCACCACCGTCTTGATGTCCAGGTAATTGAGCGTGGTCGACAGGCGGTGGAAGAGCACACGGTTGTCGGTGATCATCTTTTCGGCCTTGTCTTCCTGGCCGTTCCCACGTTGCGGGTAGCCGCAGCACAGGTAGCCCGGCGGCAGCACGGTTTGCACGCCGGCATGCCACAGCATGGCCTGGGTGGCGAGCCCCACCTGGGAAAACAGGCGTTCGGAACCGCAACCGGGGAAGTAGAAAACCGATTCGGTCTCGGCCGAGGTGGCGCGTGGGTCGCGGATGATCGGAATGTAGCGGGCGTCCTCGATGTCCAGCAGCTTGCGGGCGGTCTGGGTCGGAAGGCCGCCGGGCATGCGCTTGTTCACGAAGTGAATCACCTGCTCGCGTATCGGCGCCTTGCCCACGGTGGCCGGCGGCGCCGCCTTTTGCTTGCGTGCGGGCTGGGCGAGCAGGTCGTGCGCCACGCGTTGGGCCTTGTAGCCCAGGTCGATCATGCCCTTGCGGGTGGCCTTGATGACGCGCGGGTCCTTGGCATTCAGGAAGAACATGGCTGCCGCGGTGCCTGGATTGAACGACTTCTTTCCCATGCGTTGCAGCAGCGAGCGCATGGCCATGGACACGTCGCCGAAGTCGATGTCGACCGGACAGGGATTATAGCACTTGTGGCAGATCGTGCAGTGCGCCGCCACGTCTTCGAATTCGGACCAGTGCTTGATGCTGACGCCGCGGCGAGTCTGCTCTTCGTACAGGAAGGCCTCGACCAGCAGCGATGTGGCCAGAATCTTGTTGCGTGGAGAATAAAGCAGGTTGGCGCGCGGCACATGGGTGGCGCAGACCGGCTTGCATTTTCCGCAACGCAGGCAGTCCTTGATGGCGTGGGAGATATCGCCGATCTCGCTGCGCTGCATGATCAGCGATTCATGCCCCAGCAGGTTGAAGCTGGGCGTCCAGGCGTGGGTGAGATCAGCGCCGGGCATGAGCTTGCCGGCGTTGAATCGGCCGGTCGGGTCGATGCGCTGCTTGTAGTCCTGGAAGGGCTGCAGTTCTTCTTGCGTCAGGAATTCGTATTTCGTCAGGCCGATGCCGTGTTCGCCGGAAATCACGCCGTCTAGCTCGCGGGCGATGCGCATGATGCGGGCCACGGTCTCGTTGGCTTCCTGCAGCATGCCGTAGTCGTCGGAGTTGACGGGGATGTTGGTGTGCACGTTGCCGTCGCCGGCGTGCATGTGCAGGGCGACGAACACGCGGCTCTTGAGCACGCGGTCGTGCACGGCCTGGATGCCGGCCAGCACCGCTGCGCAGTCCGCGCCGGCGTACAGGCGTTCCATCAGCGCGCGCACTTCGGTCTTCCACGACACGCGGATGGTGTGATCCTGCACGACGTCGAACACGCGAGCGTCGGGCTGGTCCACCAGGCGCTGCTTGAGCGCGTCGGACAATTCGCCCAGGCCCAGGTGATTCAGTGTGTCCAGGCTCTGCGCCAGCGGTGCATCCAGATTGTGCAGCAGCCAGTTCCAGCGCTCGCGCACGCCCCGCAGGGCCTCCACGGCATCTTCCGTGCGCCGCGAGAGCACCGCTACGCGGGTGTGCTCGGCGTCGTCGAGGTCCTCGATCTTGCCCACCGGCAGCTCGCCATGCAGGAAGCTTTCGATTTCGTCCAGCAACCGCAGCTTGTTGTGGGTGGACAGCTCGATGTTGATGCGTTCGATGGCGTCCGTGTATTCGCCCATGCGGTCGAGCGGAATGACGACGTCTTCGTTGATCTTGAATGCGTTGGTGTGGCGCGCGATGGCGGCCGTGCGGGCGCGGTCGAGCCAGAATTTCTTGCGGGCTTCCGGCGTGACGGCGACGAAGCCTTCGCCATGCCGGCTGTTGGCGATGCGCACGACCTCGCTGGCCGCCACGGCCACCGCGTTCTCGTCATCACCCACGATGTCGCCGATCAGCACCATCTTGGGCAGGACGCCGCGCTTGCTCTTGGTGGCGTAGCCGACCGCGCGCAGATAGCGTTCGTCCAGGTGTTCCAGGCCGGCCAGCAGGGCGCCGCGTTCCCGGCCGGGGCCGTCCAGATATTGTTTGACCTCGACGATGGAAGGCACCGCATTGCGGGCCTGGCCAAAAAATTCCATACAGACCGTGCGGGTGTGAGCGGGCATGCGGTGCACGATCCAGCGGGCCGCCGTGATCAGACCATCGCAGCCTTCCTTCTGCACGCCGGGCAGGCCGGCCAGGAATTTGTCGGTGACATCCTTGCCCAGGCCGGCCTTGCGAAAGCGCCGGCCCTCGATCACCAGCGTTTCAGCGCGTAGCGGAAGAGCGCCGGGTGCGGCCTTGCCGTCGGACCAGGCGAGTTCGAAGCGGGCTTCATCGACGTCGTGAATCTTGCCCAGGTTGTGGCCCACACGGGTGACTTCCAGCCAGTTCCCGTCCGGGTCCACCATGCGCCACCAAGCCAGGTTGTCGAGCGCGGTGCCCCACAATACGGCTTTCTTGCCGCCGGCGTTCATGGCGACGTTGCCGCCTGCACAGGAGGCGTCGGCCGAGGTCGGGTCCACCGCGAAGACGAAGCCGGCGGCTTCGGCCGCTTCGGCGATGCGGCGGGTGACCACACCGGCGCCGGTATGGATGGTGGGTACGGGAGCTTCCAGGCCGGGCAGCGACACGTGCTCGACGGCGGTGAGGCGGTCCAGCTTTTCGGTGTTGATGACGGCCGAGCGCCAGGAAAGCGGAATGGCGCCGCCGGTATAACCGGTGCCGCCGCCGCGCGGGATGATGGTGAGCTGAAGTTCGATACAGGCGCGCACCAGGGCGGCGATTTCATCTTCGCTGTCCGGCGTGAGCACCACGAAGGGGTATTCCACCCGCCAGTCGGTGGCGTCGGTCACGTGCGACACGCGCGAGAGGCCGTCGAACTTGATGTTGTCCTTGGCGGTGATGCGCGAGAGCGCGCGCACGGTCTGCTTGCGCAATTCATGCGTGACGGTGAAGTCATTGTCGAAATCCCGCACGGCGATGCGGGCGGCAGCCAGCAGCCCCGCCACCTTGCTGTCCCGCTCGGGATGGCGGGTGTCGCGCCGACGGTCGACCTCATTCAAGCGATGGTCCAGCGCATCGATGAGTTGGCGGCGGCGCTTGGGAGTATCGAGCAGGTCGTCCTGCAGATAGGGGTTGCGGCGTACCACCCAGATGTCGCCCAGCACTTCGAACAGCATTCTCGCGGAGCGACCTGTGACACGTTCGGTGCGCAGCTCGGACAGCAGCCGCCAGGCGTCTTCGCCCAGCAAGCGCAGCACGATCTCGCGATCGGAATACGACGTGTAGTTGTAAGGGATTTCACGCAAGCGCGGCGCAGTGTGCTTGGGAGCCTGCGCGGCAAGCATTTGACTAGCGAGGGGGGCGTTCATGTATGGAGCGATAACCCTAAGGGTGGGCTGAAGCAGAGAGCGTGTGATGCAGGGTAAACGACGACAGTTTAATCCATCAACCACAGGAGGGCGGACGTCATGGTGGCATACCGCAGGAACTTGCCGATGGCCATGTAGACGATGCTGGGAAGCAAAGGCATTTTCAGCCAGCCCGCGACAGCGCACAGCGGGTCGCCGACCAGGGGCAGCCAGGAAAACAGCAGTGCGCGCGGGCCTAGCCGATGCAGCCAGTAGGTGATGTAGTCATGCCATCGGCCGCCGGCGCGGCTGCGTGGCCGGTAGGGGTGTTTTTCGCGATAGCTTTCCATGGCCTTTTCGGCGCCATATCCCATGCCGTAGCTGATGACGCCGCCCACGGTGTTGCCCAGGGTGGCAACCAGCACGGCGGGCCAGAACATGTCGGCGGCGATCTGAAGGTAGCCAAAGACGGCCGGCTCGGAGCCCAGTGGGAGCAGGGTGGCCGAAGCCAGGGCGACGATGAAAATCGCGCTCAGCCCGACGCTGGGCAACGCCAGAGTGTCGAGCAGCCAGTGGACCGAAGAATAGAACCAAGCTTCCATGGGAATGGAGTTTACAGGGCTATCAGAGGTCGTATCAGACCATGATTTTCAGTGTGGTATTCTTTTCGACTTGTATCTGCTGCCGGCACGCGCCCATCCATGTCTACCGATTATTTGAAGCGCATCCTCACGGCGAGGGTGTATGACGTTGCCATCGAATCGTCTCTGGACGCTGCTCCGCAAGTATCGGCACGAATCGGAAACACGGTGCTGCTAAAGCGCGAAGATACCCAGCCGGTATTCAGCTTCAAGCTGCGCGGCGCCTATAACAAGATGGCGTCGCTCACGCCGTCCGAGCGCAAGCGCGGGGTGATCGCGGCGTCCGCGGGCAACCACGCCCAAGGCGTGGCGCTCAGTGCGCAGCGCATGGGCTGCCGGGCGGTCATCGTGATGCCCGAGACCACGCCAGCCGTGAAGGTCGACGCCGTGCGTCGACTGGGAGGCGAAGTCGTGCTGGCCGGCGACAGCTACTCAGACGCTTTCGACCATGCCACCGAGCTTCAGAAAAAAGAGAAGCTCACCTTCGTGCATCCATTCGACGACCCCGAAGTCATCGCGGGGCAGGGCACGATCGCCATGGAAATCCTGCGACAGCATCCCGACCGCATTGAAGCCATCTTCGTGCCGGTAGGCGGGGGCGGCCTGATCGCCGGGGTGGCGGCTTACGTGAAGCAGCTGCGGCCCGAGATCAAGGTGATCGGTGTGCAAAGCGAAGATTCCTGCGCCATGGCGCGCAGCGTCAAGGCCGGGCGGCGCCTGCGCCTGAACGATGTGGGTCTGTTCGCCGACGGCACTGCCGTCAAATACGTGGGCGCCGAGACTTATCGTCTGGCGCACAAGTTCGTGGATGACTTCGTGCTGGTCGATACCGACGCCATCTGCGCGGCGATCAAGGACGTCTTCCAGGACACGCGCAGCGTGGTCGAGCCATCGGGTGCACTGGCGTTGGCCGGAGCCAAGCGTTATGCGGCGCAGAACAAACTCAAGGGCAAGACGCTGGTTGCGGTGACCAGCGGCGCCAACATGAATTTTGATCGGCTGCGGCTGGTCTCGGAGCGTGCCGACGTCGGCGAGGCGCGCGAGGCCGTGTTTGCGCTCACTATCCCCGAACAGCGCGGCAGCTTTCTGCGCTTGTGCGAAGCGGTGGGGCGGCGCAACGTCACCGAATTCAACTACCGAATCTCCGACTCCGACAAAGCCCATGTCTTCGTCGGCCTGCAGATTCAGTCGGAAGCAGAAATCGAGAAGCTGGCCGCGGGTTTCCGCCGCAAGGGCTTCGATACGCAGGATCTTTCCGGCAACGAGATGGCCAAGACCCATGTGCGCTACATGGTGGGCGGGAAGTCGGCGCTGGCGGAACACGAGATGCTGTTCCGTTTCGAATTCCCGGAACGGCCCGGTGCGCTGATCAAATTCCTTGGCGCCATGAGCCCGGAATGGAACATCAGCCTTTTCCATTACCGCAATCAGGGCGACGACTACGGCCGCATCCTGGTGGGCATACAGGTGCCACCCTCCGACAAGAAGGCCTTCAAGGCCTTCCTGGACGGACTTGGCTATCCCTATTGGAATGAGTCGGACAATCCGGCCTACTCCCTCTTCCTTTGACCCGGCCGTCGGGCTGGAACTTGAGATGGTCGTGGCCCATGCCGCGACCGGCCGCAGTCTCCCTGTAAATCGCTATTTCGACGCCCTGCATGACCGCCTACGGGGCGATGGCGCCCGGCCGCGCCCGGTGGAGCGCATCGAGCTGAGCGGGCGCTGCGTCGGCTTCCGTACGCCCGAGGGTGAATATGGGCTGGACAATGGCTACAACCTGCTAGAGCTTTCCACGCGGCCGGTCCGGCGCAGCGAAGGCGGGCTCAAGGCGCTGGCGGGCATGGTGGACCCCGCCTTGGATCACGTATACGCCGCCCTGCGGGCGGATCAGGCCTGCGTGCTGAATGCTTCACAGCACCCGGACTGCCCGCGCGACAGCGATTGGTACCGGCGTGTATGCTTGCCCCGACCCATTTATCGCGAGCTCGTGGGCCATCGCGGCTGGCGGCATTGGGAAGGCATCGACGCGAAGGCGCAGAACGGCGCCAACGTTCAGGTGCCGGTCCACGATGCCGTGCGGGCCTTGAATGTCATGATCGGGCTGGCCGCGGCGCATGTGGCACTGTTCGCCAACAGCCCGCTGGAGTCCGGACGCATCACCGGCCTGAGAGAAACCCGGCTGACCGTGTGGCCCCGCGTGTTCGACGGCTCGCGCTTCGCGGGCGACGCCATGCTTGCCGGCTGCCCGCCACGCCCTTTTATTGATCTGGGCGACTATTTCCGCTGGATGTTCCGCCCCGGTACCGTGAGCCGTAGCCTGCCCGTTGCCCGGGATCAGGACTATAAGGCGGCCCGCACCGTGCTGCTGGACGACGACCCGAGTCTTTCAGCGTTCCTGGCTTCTCGTCGTTGGAGCGGCCGTTGCACGGACACGGGCGAGCGGACGCAGCTGGTGCCGGAATCCGTCCATTTTGAACACTCGCAGATCGCACAGTTCATGGATGCGCGGCTGCGCTACCGATGGCGGACGCTGCCGCCACTGCCCACACTAATGGCCGCCTGGCGCCGTCCGGGTGGGCTGGAACGGCTGTTCGAACAGTGCGGGGCGGACGTCTATATCGAGGGGCGCTGCCCGGGGGCCGGCTTTGCCGATGCCGCCCTGGTCGAAGAGGCGGGTGATGAGGTCGCGCAAAGCACGGTCATGAGCCCGATTGCGTTGCAATGGGGACTGCTGCAGCGGCTGGATGAAGCAGAAGCCCTGATGGCGCGGGGAACATGGGGGCAACTGCGCGACTTGCGCGAGCGCGCGATGCGCCATGGTCTAGCTGACCCGGACGTGGCGCAGCTGTGCGAAGCCGTGCTGAAGGTGGCTGCCGCGGGCCTGACCCCTGAAGAGCGGCCCATGCTCGGCTATGCACGCCATGTGCTTGAGACCCGGCGCTGTGCGGCCGACCGCATGCTGCAGAGCTGGCAGCAATTTCACGAGGAGGACGCCGACGCGCGATTGGCCTGGATCGTGCAGCGCCACCGGGCGACTGCCGCGCGCTGAGCCTGCGCAGGTCTTGAAGGCGCCCTGCACCTATTCATACACTTCATCGGCCGCCAGCAGGATATCCACCGGCGGATCGAAGCCGATGCGGCGGGCCGTGGAAAGATTCAAGGCGATCTTGGGCGGGTCCACCCAGAGCTGGCTCAGTTCACGCGGCCGCGCACCGTTGAGCACACGGGCAATGGTTTCGGCGTGGAACAGCCCGACATGGGAGAGGTCGGCCTGCGCGATGCTCATCAATAGTCCCGCCTTGACTTCTCGGGAGCCGGCCATGGAAAAGCTGGGAACACGGGCCTGCAATAGCGTGGCGGCGATTTCTTTCACCGATTCCGGGGTGACCCCTCGATGAGTCGTGACGTACATCGCGTCGACGTGGCGGGCGGCCAGACGGGCGTAACATTCGGCTGCGTTCCGGATGGCTTGCTCGCGCTCGATGCTCGCCGATGGTGCATGGCAGTGCTCCAGCCGGAAACCCAGTTCCTTCGCAACCTGTTCGGCGGCGCCCACCGCGGCATAACTGCGGCCCGCTTGCGAATCTTCGTAGACGATGCCCAGGGTGTCGAACTCAACGATTTCGTGGAAGAGGCGCAGTTGCCGTTGGTAGCGCTCCGGCTCGATTCGCGCATGCAGATTGTCGCGCCCACTGTCGTGACTGCTGTCGGAAATGCCGGAACCCATGGCATCGCTCACCGAGCCGACCACGGTGGGGACGGGCGGGCCGATCTCGCGCATGTCCTGGCCGGCCCAGGTTCCCATGGCGATCATCAGGTCGATATCGCCTTTGCCCAGCAGGCGATCGGCAAGGGATTGGCGCATGGGTGCCCGCTGCTCTGCGTCAAAGTTACCGGGCCGCCAATATGCGTCCGCCACGAACTCCAGCCATTCGCTGCGCACGTTTTGCGCCAACCATTGCCAGAGTTCTTCACCCCCCAAGTCTTCTGGCCGCGGCGACGGCAGCTGCAGCCAGCCGAGCACTTCTAGTCCATCTACGATCTCCCCCAGGGTCAGCGGGTATTCCACATAGTCGCCGCTTTCCACATAGCCGATGCGCCAGCGGTCGGAATCGGCGGGTGCCACCGGCGTGGTGGGATAGGGCGCCGCCGCATGCGATGCCGCTCCGAGAATCAAGGTGGCCGCCAGGGCGATGACGTAGCGGAAGATCATAGAGACAGTCTTTTGATGGCAAGCAGGGTGATGTCGTCGGATTGTGGCGTATCGAGAACGAACTCGCCCACGCGGTCGAGTACCGATGCCAGCACGGTACCGGCATCCGAGCCCGCCAGCGGAGACAGGGCTGCGTAAAGCCTGTGCTCGCCGTATTGTGCATTGCCGGGACCGACCGCTTCGGTCACCCCGTCGGTATAACCGATCAGGACGTCGCCGGCTTCCAGCCGCGCATCGTAATGGCGATATGGCAGGTGTTCCTGGACGCCGCAGGCCGGGCCGGAGCGGCCTTCCAGCAACTGCAGCTCACCATTGTGCTTGAGCACGCATAGCGGAGAATGCCCCGCATTGGCCCATTCCAGCCGGCCGTCCGCCATATCGAGGATGCCCACGATGAGGGTCACGAACATGAGGCTGGGGTTGTTGGCCGAGAGCAGGTTGTTGATGCGCGCCATGATGGTGCCGGGGTCGCTTTCCGTTTCAGCCATGGCGCGTATCAGCGTGCAGGTGCCGGCCATGAAGAGGGCGGCCGGCATGCCTTTGTCCGAGACGTCTCCGATCGCGAAGAGCAGGCGGCCGTCGGGTAGAAGAATGTAGTCGTAGAGATCGCCGCCCACTTCCTTGGCCGGCACCATGGTGGCGCTCAGGTCGACGCGGCTGCGCAGCGCTGAATCGGGCGCCGGCGGCAGCAGCCCGCGCTGTATTTCCTGCGCGATGTTCAGTTCACTCTCCAGTCGTTCGCGGCTGGAGGTTTCCTCGAGCAGGCGGGCGACTTTCTCGCGCAGCTGTTCATCCATGTAGGCAAAGGCGGCGGCCAGGCGGCCGACTTCATCCGGACGACGCCGGGGCAGCTCGGCGATATGGGCCGGCAGCGTCTGGCCCGCACTCAGATCCTGTTCCGGCAGGGCCAGTGCGAACTCGCTGAGCTGGCGTAAAGGGCGGGTAAGCCGTATCGACAGCAGGCCTGCGACGGTGAGGCCCAACGCCAATACCAGAAGGAAGAAGACGCCCAGCTGGTTGCGCAGATCGTTGGCCGCGCGGGTGAAGTCGCGTTCGGGCACGGCGCCCACGATGGTCCAGCCCAGCGGCCGGAAATACGTTGCATGAATGCGCCAGCTATCCTCATCGCCGACGGGATCGAAGGAGAGCTGGCGGATGTCCCCCGAGGGCGGCAGTTCGTGGAGCATGCCCTGCAAGGTCTGCCCAGTGTCGACATCGACCGCGCCCAGTAGAAAAACGTGAGAACGCGGCGGTGGCGCGATCAGGCGGCCGTCGGCGCCGATGATGAAGGCGAAACCGGATTCGGCCAGCCGCATGCCATTGAGCACATCGGTAATGGACTGTTCGACTTCGGCGCGGCGCCGGTCGAACTGTTGGACCACCCCTTCGGCATCGTCGCTGACCGCCACGATCCAGTCCCATTCGGGTACGTAGCTCACGTAGGCATAGCGCAGCCGTTCGCTGTCGGTGGCGGGGTCGAACAGGCGGTAAATGGCGAAACTGTGGCCCCCGCTGCGTACTTCCTGATAGACGGAGTCCGCCAGCGGCCGTCCCTTGTAATCGCGCAGACTTGAAATGTCGGCGTCGCGCTCCAGCGGGTAGCCGCTGGCAAGCACGGTGTAGTGGCGATCAAACACCCAGACGTTGCCACCGGTTTCCGTGCTCAGACCCCGCAACCATTGCAGGGCGAGTTCACGGCCGCGCGCGCCGCTGAGTTCGCCATTGCGCACTTGCTGCATGTAGGCGTCGAGCACCGATTGCACGGTCTGCCCCTGCTGCACCAGGCGGGCGCGATTGCTGCGCACCGTGGCGATCTTGTCCAGCAGGAAGCCGCCCCAGCGCGCCTCGCTGTCCTGCACCAGCAGGTTCAGCACGTTCTGCACGGCGTGCTCTTCCATGGCGACCACAGTGCGCGTGACCCCACGCTGGGTGATGAGCATCACCAATGCGGCGCTGAACAGCAGGGTCAGGCCCACGAGCAGGAAGATCTTGCTTCGCAGGGAGGTCAGGCGCATACCGGCATGGCGTGTAACTTGGTGTTGAAGGCGGTGAGTTTAATTTACCATTACACGTCTCACGATGAATCCGGGAATTTACCCTCGACATGCAGCCACCGCCCACTTCGGCGGTTGCCGGCTCGCTCCTGTCACAGCAGCGGCGCGCCGTGCGCCGCGTGATCCTATCCTGCCTGGCCGTGCTGCTGTTGGGGCAGCTGCTCATCGGCGCATTGAGCCTGGCCGCCCTATTGCGGCTGGACGCCGACAGCACGGCCGACCGGCTTGCGTTGATCGCAGGGCGCACCTCGGGGCATATCCAGGCTGGGCTTCAACTCGGAAAGCCGCTTACGCAGTATTTCGGGCTCACGCTCCAATTGGATCGGCTTCGCCAAGACATCCCGGGCCTGCGGTCGGCGGCGGTGTTTCTGGACGATGGGGCGGTGCTGGCCTCGACGGCGGCGACTCCTCCAGATGCCGCCCGCTTACTGAAGGCGCTTGCCCAAGGCCGGTCCCGTGCCCACGAAGTTGAGCCGGACGGCTTGCGCCTCGCTTTGCCGCTGGCCGAACCCGCGAACGGCCGCAAGGGAGCGCTCGTCATCCAGGTAAGGGACAAGGGGC
Source organism: Pseudomonadota bacterium (assembly GCA_023388835.1). Classification (GTDB taxonomy): domain Bacteria; phylum Pseudomonadota; class Gammaproteobacteria; order Burkholderiales; family Burkholderiaceae_B; genus Yanghanlia. The sequence continues at coordinate 61,977 of JAEWFK010000164.1, forward strand.
TGGAGCAAGGAGATATCCTGCGCAAGAACCTATCCTTCCTGGTGACGGTGACACTGGCCGCTGCGGCGGCCATGGCTGTCGTTATGAGGCGGCTGCCGGTGCATCGCATGGCTGCAGCCGGCTGGCTCAGGATGTCGGTTCCCTTACTCATCATGCTGTGCGCCCAAGGCCTTTATGCCGCGCACACGGTGCACGACTTCCGCGTGGCCTGGCAGGCCGTCATTGAGCAGAACGCGCGCCTGATCGGAGAAGGGCTGGAGCGCGATCTGGAAAAAGTGCTGGGCTACGGTATCGCGCCCGAGCGCATGCGGGGGCTGGAAAAGCCCATGTCCCGGGCGATTCAAGCTTTCCCCATGCTGGGCGGCATGCAGGTCATGGCGGCGGATGGCGGGGTGCTGGCGCAAGCGGGTGAGGTATTGGCCGAGAACGCCGTGCTGGGCTTCCCCTTGCAGGCCGACGGCGAAGGCGCTGCACAGGCTTGGCTGAAGCTGTATCCCGACGACGCGGCGATGCAGGCTGCGGTGCGGTCACGGGCGCTCGATGCCGCGACCATCGCCGTCGTGGCCATGGTCGCAGCGATCGAACTGATGTTGATGCTGCAGGTGCTTATGGACCGGGCTTTCACCGCGCGTCCGGCAGCGCCGGCCATGCCGGACGATCCATCCCGGCTCGGCATGGTAGCTCGCCCCGCCATGTTCGCCTTTCTGTTCGCCATGGCTTTGCCGCTGGGCTTCCTGCCCCTCTACGCGCGCGGCCTGTTGGACCCGGGCGTGACTGATCGCGCAGCCGCGTTATTGGTTGCTCTGCCCACCGCTGCGGAGATGGCGGCAGGACTTGCCATGGCCTTGCTGTCAGGCCGCGTGATTGATCGCCGAGGCTGGCTGCTGCCAGCGGCATGCGGCATGGGCTTCGCGGTCATTGGAAATCTGGCCTGCGCCTGGGCCGGCTCCTTGTGGATGCTTGCCGCGGCGCGGGCGCTGGCGGGCCTGGGCTATGGACTGGTCTGGATGGCCTTGCAGGGCTTCGTAGTGAACCTCGGCCCCGCGCGTTACCGGGGCCGGAATATGACGGCGCTGATTGCGGGGCTCTTTGCAGGACACATGACCGGCGCCGCGGTTGGCGGAATGCTGGCGAGCCAGACCGGCCAGCGGCCTGTATTCGTGGTTGGAGCGCTGATGGTCCTGGCCGCCGCCTTCGCCCTGCGCATGCTGTTGTGGCCGTACCGGGGCGTGCCGCCCCCGCGGCCGGCGATCTCCGACCGGCCTTTGGTCGATGTGGCGCCGCCGCGCCTCGCCGGCCTGCTGGGCGATAAAGGGTATGCGGTGCTGCTGCTGGGCAGCGTGGTGCCGTTTTCCATTGCGCAGGTCGGTCTGCTGAGCTATGCCTTGCCTCTGCACTTTGACGCATTGGGTGCGAGCCCGGCCGATGTCGGGCGCGTGATCATGCTCTATGGCTTCTGCGTCATTTACGCGGGGCCGTTGCTGGGCCGGGCCACCGATCACTCGCGCCACTGGAAGCACTGGATCACCGCCGGCGGGCTCGTCGGCGCGGGCGGCCTGCTGATGCTCCACTGGGTGCCTGGTCTCTGGGGCATGGCGGGCGCCGTGGCCTTGCTGGCCCTCGCCAGCTGTCTGGCGGGCGCAGCGCAAACGCCCTACATGCTGGCACGCGAGCAGGCGCTGGCCTATGGCGCTGCGGGCGCCACCGGCATCATGCGCGGCGCCGACAAATTCGGACAGATGTTGGGCCCCTTGGTGGTGGGAGCCCTTTTCGCGAGCGTGGGCATGTCCGGCGCACTCGTCTGGACCGGCGTGCTTTATCTGTTGGGCACCTTGGTATTCTGGGTGCTGGCTCCCGCCGACTAGCCCTCTTTCAGGGCGATCACAGGCACGCGGCGGGTCAGCCCGGTGAGCAGTTCCGCGGCGATGGTGCCGCAGGCCTGGGCGGCGGCTTCGACGGCCAGCGCCGCGCCCCCCGGCGCTCTTCCCCAGACGGTCATGATGTCGCCGGGCCGTTCGACGGGCTGGGGGCCGAGGTCCACTGTCAGACAGTCCATGGCAACGCGTCCCGCCAAGGGTACGGGCCGCCCGCCGTGTCCGGCGAGCAGGTGGCCGTGCCGCCACAAGTCCCGCGGCAGGCCATGGCCATAGCCGATGCCCACCACGCCGATGCAGGTGTCGCGCGCGGCCCGGAAGCTCTCGCCGTAGCCGACGCTTTGACCGGCGGCCACCCGACGTACTGCCAGCAGGCGCGCGCGCAGACTCATGGCCGGACGCAGGCCCAGCTCGGCGCCTGTCCGGCCCGGCAGCGCGCTGGCGCCATACAGCAGCAAACCGCAACGCAGCCACTGGCCGGCGTGGTGTATGGGAACCGCTGCGTCGCCGCACAGGGCGGCGGAATTGCCGGTGCAGTGCGGGCCGGGCAGCCCTTCCGTGACTGCCGCGAAACCTCGTCGTTCCAAATCCAGCGCAGCGGGATCTTCCGAAGCAGCGTAGTGATGCAGATGACCGGCCGCAGTCAAGATTCCGCGATGAACCAGCGACTGCAGACGGTGAAAGGCCGGCGCGTACTCGGCCGAATCGAATCCATGGCTGCGCAGCTGACCCGCATAGCGCAGCCATGCGTGTACTTGAGACAAGGGCGTGGGCGCGCTTTCCAGGTGTTCCAGCACGGCCGCGTCGTCAACGGCAATATGCAGCTCGCCGAGCGTCGGGTCGCGGAGAGCATTCACGCTTACCCCGGCCTGGGATAGCAACAAGATCGGCCGGGTCCATCCCAGCTTGCGGACATGCAGTGCATCGTTCAGTTCGGCTACCGAGATGCCGTCCGCCTGGGCGAGCGCTTCGATAGCATGGGCCAGGCCGTGACCGTAGGCATCCGCCTTGACGACGGCCCAGATCTTGGGCGTCGGCGCGTAAGGCTTAAGATTCGGCGCGAGGCGCCGGCGGAGCCAAGTCAGGTTATGCCCGATGGACGACTGGTCGATACAGGCCCAGGGGCCGTTGCCTGTCAACGGTGGGGACTCATTCGCGCTCATCGGGCGTCGTCGATGACGGCAACGAGGTCCAGGCAATTCCAGCCATCGCGGCGCTCGTAGCGGATGTCTTCGAGATAATGCATCATGAGGCGCAAGCCGTGGCCTCCGATCTGTGCGTCGTCAAGCGAGGAATCCAGATCGCGCGGCGCCCGCGCCGTGGGATCGAAGGGCGCCCCGTTGTCCATGATCCGCAATGTCAGGCGGGACGGGGACTGCAGAAGGTGTAGTTGAACCCTGGGCGCAGCACCCCCGGTCGCGGGCGGCTCGTAGCCGTACATCGCGACGTTGGTCAGAGTTTCGTCCAGGCAGAGACGCAACTTGAAGCGGGTGCGCGCCGGCCAGCCGGCTTGTTCTCCAGTGGCTTCCAGCCACTCGAGGGCCCGCACAACGGTGTGCTCGTCGACGGGAAGTGAAAGTTCAGCCAAGGTTCGCATGCCGGCCTTGCCTCAGTGATCAAAATGCAGACGCAGACGGGAACGGCCGTGCTTGTGATCGGCGTGCACGCGATCCGCCAGATGCTGCATGAGTGTGTGTGAGACCCGCGTCATGGCTTGCTCAAGCGCTGCTTCGAAAGCGTCGTCGTCGGCATCGAGAAGGTCCGCAGTGGGCCGTTCGGGTGTGTCGAGCGTCAGTGGCGGCCCTTCATGGAGGAGCTCGATGTCCAGATTGAACTCATCGAAGCGGCCGCGGATTTCCACCGCTTTGCGGCCCTGACCGGCGGCGTGCAGGGCCTCGACTGCTTCCAGGGCGGCCTGCGCCGCGCGCCGGATGGCATCGTGCCGGGCTCCCCAGGCGGCGCCGCTGGTTTCGACGAATTCCGTGACTCGCTCGCTCAGCTCACGGGCCGATTCGACATCGTGCAGGGATTCGGAGCGGCGCTGTGAGCTGCCCAGCCGGAAGGCGAGGTTCAGCATGATGGCCGTCACGCCGGCCATGACGATACCGTTGCCCGCCAGGAATGCGATCGATTCGGGCAGCATCTCGCTCAAGTCGGGTATGAACATGACGCCCATGCCCGCGACGAAGGCCAGGCCCACCATGAAGATGCCGCGGGCGTCCATGGCGCGCGACGCGATCAGCTCGATCCCGGAAACGATGAGATAGGCGGCGGCATAGAGCTCCACCGCGCCGATCACAGCGGTGGGTATCAGCGTGAGCGCCCGGGAAACGAGCGGCATGAAGGCCAGAAGCAGCAGCAGGCCGGCCACCGCCAGGCCGATCCAGCGGGAAGTGGACCGGCTGATATGGCAGAGCGCAAGATTCGCCGAAGAGACGGCATTGGGGTAGGCGCCCAGCCCTGCTGAGAGCAGATTGCCCAGGGCATTGGCGCGGATTCCTCCGCCGACGGCGCGCATGTCGGCGCGTCGCCAGCCCGCGTCGTCCATTTTCTGCATGAGGACCACGCAGGCGAAAGTGTCCAGCTGCACCATGATGGCCAGCATGGCGACGGAAAGAAGCAACCCGACCGGAAGATCGAAGCGCGGGGCGACCAATGAGGGCACGCCGAACAGAGGCGTGTGCAGCAGCACGGCGCCGCCTTCCAGTTTGCCCAGTACGGCCGCCAAGGCAATGCCGGCGAAGATGCCGGCCAGCAAGGCGAAGAGCTTGATGGTGCGAGAGCCCCAGATGGACAGGGCCATGATGACCGCCAGTGTGGCGCCTCCGAGCAAGGCATCGTTGGCAGCGAGTTGTTTGTCCGCGAGGCCCATGGTGTGTGTGAGTGCCGGCTCAATGAGAGAAAGCCCGCCGACGCAAACCACGACGCCCGCCACAGACGGCGGCAGGACGGCCCGCAGATGCGGCACGATGAAACTGGCGCCCAGGCTGGTCAGCCCATTGACGAGGCAAACCACCACCATGCCGCCTACGCCGTATTGGGCGCACACCAGTCCCGAGAGCGCGACGATGAGCGGATCGGGGATGTGCACCAGCATGGTGCCCGAGCCATTGCGCCCGCCCCAGGACTGAAGCGCCGTGGAGATTGCCATGCCGATGATGGCGGCACTGACAAGCTTGCGGACGGCCTCTGGCTCAAGCCCGCCGATATGGGCGGCCGCCAGTACGTAGGCAATGAGCGCCAGGGCCGTGGCGACATGCTGCAGGGCCAGAACGACCAAGGTGGGTAGCGGCGGGCGCTCCAGGGCTGCGTAAGCCAGATCGCGCGGTCGCTTGACGGGAGGCGAAGGAGCTAAACGCAGTCTGGAAAAGATGCCCATGTATGGTTATGATTCTTTGCGGCGCTTGATGGTGTGCTTCCGATTATAGGGGCGGGCCTGCAAGGTCGATACATCTTGTCAGAATTTTCAACTTTAAAACGGTAGCCCCCATGAGCCTTACCCGAGAAAAGCACGGCGAGGTCCTGCTCGTTTCCACCTCCGGCCAGATCAACAGCGCGAATGCCGCTGAACTGGAACGCAGCCTGCTCGAATGGGTCGACGAAGGCGAGCGCAACTGGGTGCTCGACATGTCCGGCGTCGAATACATCTCCAGCGCCGGGCTGCGTGTTGTCCTGCTCCTGGCCAAGCGCCTCAAGCAGAACGGCGGGCACCTCGTGCTGTGCGCCCTGCAGCCCCATGTGCTCGAAGTCTTCGACATCAGCGGTTTTCTTTCCATTCTGGACATCGCCGACACGCGCGAAGCGGCCCTCAGCCGCCGGGTGTGAATCGCTCATGCCCGCAGCACACTGCGGGCCAGGCGCTCTCACAAGGGCGCCAACGATGCCCGCAGTCGCGCCAGCGCCTCTTCCCGCAACACTTCCCGCAACGGCAGCGTGGATGTCCGCCCGTCAATCGCGTGTTTCGTTCACGATGCGTCGCGGCGGAAAGACCAGAGAGAAGGTGCTGCCCGAGCCATAGCGGCTCTGGATTTGCAGTTCCCCCTGATGGCGCATGACGACATGCTTGGTGATCGCCAACCCCAGGCCGGTGCCGCCCGTGGCGCGGGAACGGCCGCGATCGGCGCGATAGAAGCGCTCGGTCAGGCGGGGGAGATCCTGGGGCGCAATGCCGATGCCCGTATCCTGCACTGAATACACAGCGGAACCGTCATCCCCCCGATACCAGCTTACCGTGATGGTGCCGTCCTTAGGGGTGTAGCGCACGGCATTGGTGATCAGGTTCGATATGGCCGATGCCAGTTCGGTGTCCACGCCGTCAAGCAGAAGCGTTTCGTCGCAATGCGTGACGAACACGTGCTGGTCACGTGAAAGCAGGCGGCCTTGCTGCACGGCCTTGTACACCAGCGCGCTCATGTTTACGGGTTCGGCCTCGGAAACTGGCGAGGATTCGAGTGTCGAAAGCGTCAAAAGGTCGGAAACTATGGCTTCCATGCGACCGGCCTGCTCCCGCATCAGGCCCACATAGCGCAGCCGTTGCTCCTCTGGAAGCGATTCGCCGGGGAGGTCATGCAGGGTTTCGAGAAAGCCGGTCAAGACGGTGAGGGGGGTGCGCAATTCGTGCGAGACGTTGGCCACGAAGTCCTTGCGGGTGGTTTCCAGCCGCTCGATCTGCGTGATGTCGCGGGTCACCATCAGATAGCGGGCCACGCCGTAGTTCACCAATTGCAGCAGGAGGGTCTTTGGTTGATCACCGCTTTGCAGGTGGACTTCCAGCGGCTCGGACCAATCTGCGGCGCGCGCATAACGGGCGAATTCCGGCGCACGGACGATATTGAAGATGCTGAAACCGATATCGCTTGTCGGGTTCAGGCCCAGATGCTCGCTGGCGCTGCGGTTGCACCAGGTCAACTGCATTTGACCGTCCAGCGTGACGGCGCCGTCGGGCAGCGCTTCGGCCGCCTCGAGCATGCGTCGCTTGTCCGTCTCCAGGCGTTCGATCTTCTGATGATTCACGCGCAGCTGCCGGTAGATGATCGAGAGAATGTCATCCCAGGGCCCAACTGAAACAGGCGGCGCCTGCTCGACATCGTTCACCCAGCGCGTCACGCGGGAGACTTGCAGGCCGCTTACAAGCACCATGAGCAGCAACCCGAAGGCGAACACGCCCCAACCGACATGCGGCCCCAGCCACATGCCCAGAACCGAGCCGGCCACGGCCCACAGGAAGATGGCGAAGAATGTTTTCAGCATGATGCGCGTTGACCTGAGAGGCGGCGAGGCGGCCTAGCCCGCCGGGTGAATGGCGAAGCGATAGCCGGCGCCGCGTACCGTTTCGACATGAGCATCGTGACCAGAAGGTTCAAGCGCTTTGCGCAGGCGCCGAATGTGGACGTCGACCGTACGTTCTTCCACGAAAACATGGTCGCCCCAGACTTGATCCAGCAATTGTGCACGTGAAAAGACCCTTTCGGTGTGCGTCATGAAGAAATGCAGCAGGCGGAATTCCGTGGGTCCCACGGACAGCTGCCGTGCGCCGCCGGCCACACGGTGCGTGGCCGGGTCCAGGCGCAGGCCGCCGATCTCGACGATGTCGTCGGTCAGCTGCGGAGCGCGCCGCCGGAGCACCGCCTTGATGCGCGCGGTGAGTTCCTTTGGCGAAAACGGCTTGGTGATGTAGTCGTCGGCGCCGGCCTCCAGGCCTTCTACCTTGTCATGTTCGGCGCCCTTGGCCGTCAACATGATGAGCGGCACCTGGCGGGTACGTTCGTCTGAGCGCAGGCTGCGCGCCAGCGTAATCCCGGAGGCGCCCGGCAGCATCCAGTCCAGCAGAATCAGATCGGGCAATTCGGCACGGATCAGGGTCTGGGCCTGTTCGGCATCGAAGGCGCGCAGGACCTTATGACCGGCGAAAGTCAGATTGACGGAGATCAGCTCCTGGATGGCGGGCTCGTCTTCGACGACGAGTATCGTGGTGGTCATAAATTTCAGTAGGCCTTCAGATGGTGGTCGCCCACACATACTATGGCGCGAATATTACAGGTTTGTGAAAGATATTTTTTCACCCTGATCGGGAGTGGAAAAGAGAGGGATGTTGTACGATAGGCGGACCATGAAAGAGACGCCTTTTCCCCGTACCGATACGGATTCCACCACCCATTTTGGCTATCGCAGCGTGCGCGAAAGCGAAAAAGCCGCAAAGGTGGCCGAGGTCTTCCATTCCGTCGCCGGCCGCTACGACATCATGAACGATCTCATGTCGGCCGGGCTGCATCGTGCCTGGAAGGCGTTCACGATTGCACGGGCCGATGTCCGGCCGGGAATGAGAGTGCTGGACATTGCGGGCGGTACAGGCGATCTGGCGCGCGCGTTTGCCCGCCGGGCAGGCGACTCGGGCGAGGTCTGGCTTACCGACATTAATGATTCCATGCTGCGGGTCGGTCGCGACCGGCTGGCAGACGACGGGCTGCTGCCGCCCGTGGCCGTCTGCGACGCTGAGAAGCTTCCGTTTCCGAACGGCTATTTCGACCGCGTGAGCGTGGCCTTTGGTTTGCGCAACATGACCCACAAGGACAGGGCGCTGGCCGAGATGCGCCGCGTGCTTAAGCCCGGAGGCAAGCTGCTGGTGCTGGAGTTCTCGCGCGTGCCCAAGCCCCTGGCGCCGATCTACGACTGGTATTCATTCAATGTGCTGCCCTGGCTCGGGTCCAAGGTAGCGGGCGACGCCGACAGCTACCGCTATCTGGCGGAGTCCATCCGCATGCACCCCGATCAGCAAACCTTGGCCGGCATGCTCGAAGAGGCCGGGCTGTCGCGGGTGAAGTACTTCAATCTGAGCGCCGGTATCGTGGCGCTGCACGAGGGCGTGAACATCGCCTGAGCGCCCTCTGCCGCAGGGGCAGGCGAGCCCGCCCGCTTCTTGTGTGCTTTTTAAGCTTCCTGTAAGATTCAATCTTTAGACGGATTTTCATTGTTGCGCGCACGCGCGCGCTCACAGGAGCCATACATAATGTCGCAACGTTTCTCGCGATTCTTCGCCATGGCGGTGCTGGCCATTTCGGCCTCGGCCATGCTGGCCCTTCCTTTTGACGCCGAAGCACGCCGCGCCGGCGGAGGCAAGAGCTTCGGCATGCAGTCCAGTAATGTGACCAGCAAGCGATCCGCTGTTCCGCCCCCCGCCGCCCAAAGCAACAACGCTACCCGTAACGCAGCCGCACCCGCTGCCGGCGCTGCAGCCGGTGCCACTGCAGCGCGCAGCGGCATGTCCCGTTTCCTGGGCCCCATCGCCGGCATCGCCGCCGGCCTGGGCATTGCAGCCCTCCTGTCGCATCTGGGTCTGGGCGGCGCTTTGCTTGAGTTCCTGTCCAGCGCGATCCTAATCGGCCTGGTGATATTCGCGGTGATCTTCCTTGTGCGCAAGCTGCGCGGCGGTACCCGCCAGCCGGCCATGGCGCACGGTGGCCACAGCAACAACAGCTTCCGCAATGCGGGCAATGCAGGCAACGGCGGCAATGTCGGGAACCCGCTGCGGCGCCAGCAATCCGCCCCGCCTCAGGCGCCGGTCGCGCCCGCCGCGCCTATGGCGGCAACAGCCGCTGCGGCTCCGGCAGACACCAGCTGGTTCATTCCCGACAACTTCGATACGTCGGCTTTTCTGGCCAATGCCAAGCAACAGTTCATTCGCATCCAAGGCATCTGGGATCGCGGCGATCTCGATGAACTGCGCGACTACATGACCGACGACCTCATCGCCGAGATCAAGCCTGAGCTGCTGGCTCGCGGCGAAGACAATCACACCGAGGTGGTCCTGCTGAATGCGGAACTGCTGGGTATCGAGCAGGTATCGGGCGGTCACTTGGCAAGCGTGCGCTACTCGGGCATGTTGCGCGAAAACCGTGAAGGTGAAGCCTTTCGTTTTGAAGAAGTCTGGAACCTGTACAAAGGCGAGAGCGCAGGCTGGCTCCTGGCGGGCATCCAGCAGATTCCGTTGGACCACGCAAGCTGATCGGCACAGGCGTCCGGCCCGCTGCGCGGCCCGCAAGGGCGGCGGCAGGTCTTGCGCGGTCGCACTCCTCTGCAAAAAAGGCACCCTCGCGGTGCCTTTTTTGCTGGGAGCAGGCGTTGCGTCTTCCGTCACCTAACGCGCCGCCGCAAACCCGTTAAACTTTAGGGCGCCCGGCGCGCTTCCAACCTTTACGATTCCTGCCACCAAGCCATGCTGCCCTTGCCCCCGGTGTTTTCCCCCACTGCGCTGACCGTTCAAGCACTCAATGCCTTGCTGCGGCGAGAGCAATGGGCCGCCGAACGGCTGAGCCGCCATGCGGGAAAATGCCTGCGCTTCACGGTGGGCAGCATGCGCGTCGATCTGTCCATCGAAGCGTCCGGCCAGGTGCAGGCCTGCGACCCGGCCGTCGTGCCTGACGTCACGCTGACGCTGGCTGCGCAGCACCTGGCTGACCTTCCCGCCATCCTGCGCAGCCGCGATGTCTCCGCCATCAGCGACAAGCTGCATGTACAGGGCGACGCCGCCTTGGCCACATTGGTCTCGGAACTCGCGCGCGACCTGCGCTGGGACGCAGAAGAAGATCTCTCAGCCGTCTTTGGCGATGTGTTGGGGCCGCGCCTGCTGCAAGGGGCCCGTGCCGCCGCCGGCTTCGCTCAGTCCGCTGCTCAGCGCGCGACTGCCAATCTGGCCGAGTACTTGGGTGAAGAAAGCGGCATGCTGCTCACGCGCTCCGCTCTGGATGCCCTGCGCCAAGACGGAAGCGGTCTGCTGCGCCGCCTGGACGCACTGGAGCGCCGGGTCGGTGAGCTGGCCGGCAAGAGGAGAGGCTGACATGTTTCCCTTGTTCCGCCTGGGTTATATCATCATTGTGGCATTGCGCTACCGGCTTGATGAGCTGGTGCTCTCAGGCATCCGCCATCCCATCGCCTATGCGTTGCTCAAGGTCCTGCGCTTTGGGCGGCCTCCAAAGATGGCGCGTGGCGTACGCCTGCGCCGGGCGCTCGAGTCCTTGGGGCCGATCTTCGTGAAATTCGGACAGGTGATGTCCACACGCCGCGACCTGATCCCGCTGGATGTCGCGGTGGAACTTGCCCTGTTGCAGGATCGCGTACCGCCATTTCCGTCGGCCCAGGCGGCCGCCATCATCGAAGCCGCCCTGGGCGCTTCGCCGCAGACCTTGTTCCGGCATTTCGAGATGGACCCGGTGGCCTCGGCGTCCATTGCCCAGGTGCATTATGCAGTGCTGCACGACGGCCGCGAGGTTGCCGTGAAAGTGTTGCGCCCCGGCATGCGCGACGTCCTGGAGAAGGACCTGGCCCTCATGCGCATACTGGCCGGCCTGGTGGAGCGCCTCTCGCTGGACGCTCGCCGGCTGAAGCCCCGCCAGGTGGTCAGGGAATTCGATACCTATCTGCATGACGAACTCGATCTGATCCGCGAGGCCTCGAACTGCAGCCAGTTGCGCCGCAACTTCAGCGCGGAACGCGGGCGCCCCGAGCTCCTGATGGTGCCTGAAGTGGTGTGGGAATACTGCGCCACCACGGTCTTCACGATGGAATGGATGCGCGGCATACCGGTCAGCCATATCGACCGCCTCACCGAGGCCGGCGTCGATACCAAGGCGTTGGCGCGCACGGGCGTGGAGATCTTCTTCACACAGGTGTTCACCGACGGCTTCTTCCACGCCGATATGCACCCGGGAAACATCTATGTGTCGGACGAACCCGCGACCCTCGGCCGTTACATCGCCCTGGATTTCGGTATCGTGGGCACGCTTTCAGAGTTCGACAAGAACTACCTGGCGCAGAATTTCCTTGCCTTCTTCCGCCGCGACTATCGGCGCGTGGCTCAGTTGCACATCGAGTCCGGCTGGGCGCCCCCCACGACGCGAGAAGAAGAGCTTGAGGGCGCCGTGCGCGCGGTGTGCGAGCCCTACTTTGACCGGCCCCTGTCGGAAATATCTCTGGGCCAGGTGTTGCTGCGGCTCTTCCAGACCTCACGCCGTTTCAACGTCGAGATCCAGCCGCAGCTGGTCCTGCTGCAGAAGACTTTGCTGAACGTCGAGGGCATGGGGCGTGAGCTCGATCCCTCCCTGGATCTCTGGCAGACCGCGAAGCCATATCTCGAGCGGTGGATGCGCGAGCGTATCGGCCTGGCGGGTTTGAAGCGCGAGCTCGACAAGGAAGCCACCCAGTGGGCGCAACTGATTCCCCAATTGCCGCGATTGGTACACACCCGATTGAGCCGACCCGATGTCGGCCCGGCCACCTTCCTGGAATTGCAGCGTCTGGTGAACGCACAGCGGCGCACCAACCGGCTGCTGGCCGTGCTGCTTGCTGTGCTGGCCGCCGGTCTGGGCGTGGCTGTCTGGGCCATTACGCAATAGGACTCTCGATGTCGGCCAATTTCGAATCCAAGATTCACGACCCTGGTGTACTGCACCGCCTGCTGCAAGAAGGAAGCCTCGCGCGTCCGCTCGTCTTCACCAATGGCGTGTTCGACATTCTGCATCGGGGGCATGCCACCTATCTGGACGCTGCCGCCCGGCTGGGTGCCACGCTGGTGGTGGCGCTGAACACCGACGCGTCGGTGCGCCGACTGGGCAAGGGCGAGGATCGTCCTCTCAATGTGCAGGCCGACCGCATGGCGATGGTGGCCGCGCTGGCTTCCGTGGATGCCGTGACCTGGTTCGACGAGGACACGCCGCAGGCGCTCATCGAGCTTCTGAAGCCGGAATTGATCGTGAAGGGCGGTGACTACGATATGGAGACGCTGCCCGAGACGGCAGCGGTTCGTAGCTGGGGGGGCGACGCCGTCGCCATCCCCTTCGAATTCCAGCGTTCGACTACTGCCCTTCTGAAGAAGATTCGGGCGGAGTAAGCAGGGCGTTGATGGCGACGAGATCGGCTTCCTGAAGAATGCCGGCCGCGGCCTTGAGCTGCAGGCCGTTCATGAGCGTGTCGTAGCGCGCGCGGGCCAGCGCTCGCTGCGTGACATAGAGTTGCTGCTCGGCATTCAGGACGTCGATATTGATGCGCACGCCGATTTCATAACCGGTGCGGTTGGCCTGCAGAGCGGCCTCGCTGGATCGTTCGGCGGCCTGCAGCGCGGCGACCTGCGAGAGCCCGGCCACCACGCCCTTGAAGTACCTTTGCGCGGCTTGGACAGACGCCCGCCGCGTGTCTTCGAGCTGGGCGCGCGCATATTGCAGTCGCGAAGTCTGCTCGCGTACGCGGGAAGAGATTTCCCCGCCGGTAAACAGCGGTATGGACAATTGCACGCCGACGGTGCTGTCTAGAGACCGGGGGCCGGCGCGGTAGCCCTCGATACCATAGTCGGACGCGCTGCCCGTGCGCGCCACGAAATCGACCGTGGGGGCGTGAGCGCCCTTGGCGATGTCGATTTCCTTCTGGGCGATCTGCGTCTGCAGTTCCGCGTTGGCCACCGCCAAGCCTCCATGCGAAGCCTGATCGGCCCAGGCTTCCAGGCGATTGGGTTCGGGGGCGGGCAGCGGCGCCTCGCGCAACAGTTCGGCCAGCGCACCGGGGCGTTCGGCGATGATGCGCGCCAAAGTGTCTTCGGCGAGCTGAAGTTCATTGCGAAGGTTCACTTCGCTGGCCAGAATCAGATCGAGCCGGGCCTGTGCTTCGTGGGCATCGGTGATAGTGGTGGCGCCGAGCTCAAAGCTTTGCTGCGCCGCCCGCAACTGAGTTGCGATGGCCGCCTTTTCGCCCAGCAGGGCGCGCAGGCTGTCTTGCGATGCGAGCACGTCGAAGTAGGCCTGAGCGGTGCGCAGGAGCAGGTCCTGGTAGGCCATACGGTGGGCGATGTCGGCCTGGCTCACCTGGAAATCGGCGCGCTGCAGTGTATCCCAGGCGGGCAAATCGAACAGCGGCTGCACCAGCGCAAGCGACCACGATGCATGCCGGCTCGTTCGGCTGTCTGAAAGGTCGCGAGCGCGGCGAAGGTTGTCGACATCGGCGCCGGCGGTGGCCGTGACATACGGAAGCAGGCGCGCGCGGGCCTGCGGGACTCTTTCCTGGTCGGCCGTTCTTGCGTAACCGCTGGCCGCATAAATGGGATCGCGTTCCAGCGCAAGCTGCCAGACTTCGAGAAGGTCGCGCCCATGCGCGGCCGACAGGCCCAGGTATAGGGCTATCGCAAGCAATAGCCGTTTATGCTGCCTGCGCAAACGCATTCAGAACTTGAACTGGGACACCGCGACCCCGCGCAACGGCTTGATCAGGGTGTCGAACAGTGCGGTGGTCTCGAAGCTGGCGGCGCTGCTGCGCGTGATGCGGTAGCCGGTCATGACGGGGGCCTGGCCAACGATCACGACCAGACGGCCGCCGACGCGCAATTGGTATTTCAGGGCGTCGGGCACGGCGGGGACCGAGCCGGTGACCAGGATGGCGTCGTACTCGGTCGTGCCCCAGCCGGTGTGTGCATCGCCGGTTTCGACATTGACGTTGTTAACCTGGTTGCGTGCCAGATTTTCGGCGCCGAACGCGGCCAGCCGGCTGTCGACTTCCACCGAGGTGATCTGCTGTGCCAGCCTGGCCAGCAAGGCGGCTTGGTAGCCGGAACCCGTGCCGATCTCGAGTACGCAGTCAGTGGGCTGCAAGCGGAGTTCCTGCGCGAGCCGGGCTTCGAGCTTGGGGGTGAGCATGGTCTCGCGTGTGTCGACGGAACTGATGACGAGCGGCAGTTCGACGTCGGAAAAAGCCAGGCTTTTCATGGGCGCGGGCACGTAGCGTTCACGCGGCACGTCAAAGAGCGCCTGCAGAACGCGCTCGTCGCTGACATCCCAAGGGCGGATCTGCTGTTCCACCATGTTGAAACGGGCGTGTTCGAGTTCGGATAGTGCGGTGGCGTTCATGGTTTTCTTGGAATCTTGGTGTCTGGCAAGAGGCGCGGCGCAAGCCTGCGCCCAGTCGAATCCACCTACTATAGCCGATTTGCCGGCTTCCATAACGCATGGAAGTGATGCACCGGGCCGTGGCCGGAACCGGCCTCCAGCTCGCCGGATCGGGCGATGGCCGCGACCAGATATGCCTTGGCATGGCGGGCGGCTTCCGGCACGTCGGGGCCCTGCGGCAGAAGCGCCGCCAATGCCGCGGACAGGGTGCAACCGGTCCCGTGCGTGTTGCGGGTGGGGATGCGTGTGCCGGGCAGTTCAATCATGCGGTCGCCATCGTGCAGGATGTCGATGGTGTCGTTGCCCGGCAGATGGCCGCCCTTCAGGAAGACCCAGCGTCGATCATCGTCGGCAAGCAACCGGCGCAGGCGCTCGGCTACGCGGCGCATTTCCTTCACCGTCTCCACGGGACGGCTGTCCAGCAGCACGCCCGCTTCGGGCAGATTGGGCGTGATCATCGTCGCCTGGGGAACCAGGCTGTCCCGCAGTTCATCGATGGCTTCCCGCTCCAGTAGTGCGTCGCCGCTCTTGGCGATCATGACGGGGTCGAGCACCAGATGAGCCGGTTTCCAGTGCGCCATGCGCTCGGCCACGATGCGGGTGACGGCATGCTGGCCCAGCATGCCGATCTTTACGGCGTCGATACGGACATCCGCGAACAAGGTGTCGATCTGGGCCGCGACGAATGCCGGGGCGACCGGCGCGATGTCCGTTACGCCCAAGGTGTTCTGCGCAGTGAGGGCGGCCACGACCGCCGTGCCGTAGGCGCCCAGCGCACTCATGGTCTTCACGTCGGCGAGAATGCCGGCCCCGCCGGACGGGTCGACGCCGGCGATGGTCAGGGTGTTCGGAATCATGGCTGCGCGGTCACTGCTTCAGGGGCTGGAGCAGCCCTTCTTCCGGAGAACTGGGGTCGGCGCTGTAGAACTTGCGCGGTACCCGGCCGGCCAACCAGGCTTCGCGACCGGCCTGCACCGCCTTCTTCATGGCGCTCGCCATAAGGACAGGATCGCGGGCGCCGGCAATAGCCGTATTCATCAGAACCCCGTCGCAGCCGAGTTCCATGGCGATGGCGGCGTCAGACGCCGTGCCTACGCCGGCGTCCACAAGTACGGGCACCTGGCTCTGATCGATGATGAGGCGGAGGTTCCAGGGGTTGAGAATGCCCATGCCGGAACCGATCAGCGAGGCCAGCGGCATGATGGCCACGCAGCCCATGTCTTCCAGCATGCGGCACTGGATGGGATCATCGGTGCAATACACCATGACCTTGAATCCGTCGGCGACGAGAGTGCGCGCGGCTTCAAGAGTGGCCGGCATATTGGGGAAGAGGTTGTCTTTGTCGCCCAGCACTTCCAGTTTCACCAGGTTGTGGCCGTCGAGCAGTTCGCGCGCCAGGCGCAATGTGCGCACGGCGTCTTGAGCGGTGTAGCAGCCGGCCGTATTGGGAAGAATGGTATAGCGGTCGGTGGGCAGGAAATCCAGCAGATTGGGTTCGCCGCTGTTCTGCCCGATATTGGTGCGCCGGATGGCGACGGTGACGATCTCGGCCTCGCTGGCTTCGATCGCCTGACGGGTTTCCTCGAAATCCTTGTATTTGCCGGTGCCTACGAGCAGGCGGGAACGATATTCTCGGCCTGCAAGGGTGAAGGTGTCTGCTTGAGTCATGATGATGAAGGTCGTTACCGCTGTTTGGGTCGAATCCATCAAGAATAATCCATTGCCGCCGTCTGCGCAGGCCGTCCCAGGCGGGGCATGCGCCTGTGTATTGATCGGGCGTAAGCTTGCCGCGCATAGTGCGGAGCCGCTTTGCGCGCGCAAGGTGGCCGAAGTTCCGGCTCTACGGCGGGTCGAGTCTTTCTTGCGCCGGGCGCTGGTTGGTTTCTTTTCTCGCTTTTTCGATCGCCCCGCACAAGGCTTCAGTGGCGTCGATGAGGCGAGGGCCGGGGCGGAACAGCGCATCCGGGTCGGCGGCATGCACACGGCCCTTGATTGCTGCATCCAGCCCGTAATCCGTCCATCGTGCCCGCACCGGCTCCAGCTCGTCAGCGCTGCGGGCGGGGGCCACCAGCAGCTCTGGGTCCTGCACGAGCACGTTTTCTATCGGCACACGCGGCGCGGGGACGCCGCTTGCGCCGTAGATGTTGACGCCGCCGCAAATGCGCAAGGCGTCATTCAGCAAGGGGTCGGCCCCTATAGTGTAAAGGGGCAGATGGCCGACTTCGATGAATACCGTCACGGGTCGCCGGCCGGCATGGCGGTCTTCCAGCTCCTGAATGCGGGCCTCCATGGCGGCGGCGGCTTTCGAGGCGGCCGCTTCCGTGCCCAGCAGCCGGCCTGTTTTTCGTACATCCGCGGGGATATCGCGCAAGCGGGCGGGCGCGGAATACAGCATCTGCGCGCCGATCTTGCCGCTCAGCGCCTCGACTTGCGGCGCGATGCCGGAGCGGTGCCAGCCGATGATGAACGTGGGGCGCAGGACAATAATGCGCTCCTGGTTCAGCACCATGCCGTCGCCGATGCGTGGCAGGCCGCGGGCGGCCTCCGGGAAGTCGCTGCTGCTGACGGTGCCGACCATAAGGTCTCCCCCGGCGGCAGCGTAGACAATCTCCGTGGCATGCGGCGTGAGCGTGATGACGCGAGGGGAAGCCGCCTGCCCGGCAGGGTCCGCTGCCTGCTCCATCGTCGCCATGGCGCCCGCGGCCCCAACGGCCGGGGCCATGGACAGTGCCGCGGTTACAGCCGCCGCCGCGCAGCGGAGGACGGTCCTGGCGCGCGGCACGCGGCGCCGCAGTCTGGCCTTCTGCATCGCGCTACATGCGCAGCGAGAGGTTCACGAAGACATTCGAGCCCGGCGTCTGGTACCCGTAGGCGTTCGCGTAGTCCTTGTCGAACACGTTGTTCCAGCGCAGTTGCACCGACGCGTTCGGGCTGAAGTCGTAGGCCGCCGTCAGGTTCAGGAGACTATGGCCGCCCAGCGTCGTGCGGTACGACGCATACGTGACCGGATCAACGGCGGTGTCTTCGCGCTTGCCGGTGAATTGATACTCGGCGCCCAGCCTCAGGGCATCGAGGCGATGCTCCGCCGACAGCATGTACTGTTGGCGTGCGCGCCGCAGCAGGCGCTCTCCGGTGCTGTCGTCGCGCGGACGCATGAAGTCAGCGCTCGCGCGCAGGGTCGTACGGCTCCATTCGTACTCAGCAGTCAGCGTCGCTCCGCGTATCGTGGCGCGATCGACGTTCTCCATGCGGAAGGTGGCGTTGTCCCAGGCAAGCAGGTCGCGGATCTTGTTCTGGTAAACGGTGGCGCCAAAGCGCAAGCCCCCCTTGTCGTAGCGGACATGCGCCTCGATGTTGCGCGACTTTTCCGGCTCCAGATCGGGGTTTTCGGATCCTGGGTAATACAGATCGGAGAAGGTCGGAGCATGGAAGCCGGTGTTGCCGGCCACGCCGACAGTCCAGGCCTCGCTCAGGGCCAAGTCATAGCCCAGGCCGCCGGTGAGCTCGTTGCCATAGCTGCTGATGTTGTCGTTGCGCAGGCTGGCTTGAACGCTGTGGCGGCCGAAGCGGCCGGTGTAGACGGCGCCGACCGCGTTGGTGTTGCGTTGATTCACGTCCATGCCGGCGCTATGCAGCGGGCGTTCCTCGATGCGCTCGATATAGGCAGATACCTTGTGGTCGTCGCTCAACCGCAGGTTGTTCTGCCAGCTGTAGCTGCGCTGCAAGCTTGAGAATACGGTGCCCCAGGCGCGATCGTCGTACGCTTCCTTGCTCAGACCCAGGCGGACCACACTCTGCCACTTGGCGGTGATGTCGTTGGTGCTGGTGATCGAGTAGGCTTGCTGGCGTGTCAGTGCGTAGGCCGGATGAGTCCATTCGCCCGAGTCGTAGTCCCCGTTGATATAGCTGTTGTAGAAACTGACGCCAAGGTGCTGGCCGGCCGCCCATTGGTAGCCGAGCGAGCCAGCCAGCGTGTGTTGGCTGTACCCATCATCGTCGGAATGGTGGTTGTCGAATGCGGCTGCGGGCGTGGTGGTGCTGTAGCCGTCGCTTTCGGCCATGCTGGCTGTCAAGGCATAGTCCCAGCCCGCTGCGGCGCCGGAGAAGCCCGTGGCGGTCTTGACAGTGCTGTGCGTGCCGACGCCCAGGTCGGCCCAGGCTGAGAGCGGGCGGTCCGTCTCGCCCTTGCGGGTGATGATGTTGACCACGCCGCCAATGGCATCCGACCCATAGAGGCTGCTGGCCGCGCCGCGCAGAATTTCAATGCGTTCGATGGCGGCCGGGTCCAGCGCTCCCCAGTTGGCTCCGCCCTGGATCGAGCCGTTGATGCGCATGCCATCAATCAGCACCAGAGTGTGGTTGGCATTGGCGCCGCGCAGCATGATGCCTGTGGGGGTCTGCCGCCCTCCGTTGTCGGTGATCTGTACACCAGGCTGACGGGACAGGATGTTGGCGATGCTGTCTGCGCCGGCGCGCTGCAGTTCGTCGCGGCCGACTACCGTGATGTCACCCATGGCTTCTTCAAGAACCTGAGGGCTGCGGCTCGCTGTCACGATGACGTTGTCCAGCTGAGGGACGGCGGTCTGGGCAAAAAGGGAAAGGGGAGAAAGGAAGAAGGCGGCGGCGAGCGCGCGCCGCAGGGGATGCAGAGGCATGGTGGTCCCTTGATGACGCGCGTCCCCGCACGTCGTTGAACGATATATGCGCCCCTCGTGCCGGCCGCGGGGGCTGCGGTGCGGAAGGGGCGGACTCCAGGGGCGATCCAGGCCGGTATCGGGCTGGCTCGCGGCGCGGCAGGGCAGCGACGCGGGCACACCGTTGCGGGGGCAGCACATCTCGCCGTCTCGCAAGACGACGTCTGTTTCCCGTTTGACTTCCTCAAGGCAGGCCGGGCGCCGGGGGGGCGCGTGCTCTGCCGGGAAGCACCTTTTTCGACGGCAGCGAGTATAGCACCGGCGCTTATAATGCCCGGCTCGTTCCGAGCCCTGTCGCCGGTCTGTTTTCCTCTTACCCATGAATCTTCCCACGGTCCACGCTATCCATGATCCCGTCCTCGGCGCCGCCCTCGATGCATCCATCGACGGCAAAACCAAGCCGCGGGGCAGCCTGGGCCGGCTGGAGGCGCTGGCGCGGCGTATTGGGCTGATCCAGGGCGCGCTGCGACCTGAGATCAGACAGCCCTCTATATTGGTGTTTGCCGGCGATCATGGGATAGCCGAGGAAGGCGTGTCGGCGTACCCCCAGGATGTGACGTGGCAGATGGTGGAGAACTTCCTCTCTGGAGGCGCTGCGATCAACGTGTTCGCGCGGCGCAACGGCATTGCCCTGCACATTGTGGACGCCGGTGTGAAGCGCGACTTTGGCGACCGCCCCGGCCTGGTGTCGCGCAAAGTACGCCCTGGGACGCGCAATTTCGCGCGTGAACCGGCCATGACGCCGGATGAATGCCGGCGCGCCATCGATGCGGGCATGGCGCTCGTGTCGGAACTGCCCGGCAATGTGCTGGGCTTTGGCGAGATGGGCATCGCCAATACCAGTTCAGCGGCCGCCATCCTGCACCGACTGGGCGGGGTACCGCTGCCGGAGTGCGTGGGCGCGGGCACGGGGCTCAGCCCCGAAGGCGTGCGGCATAAAGAACTCGTGCTGGAGCGGGCCATGGCGCTGCATGCCCAAGCCGCCGAGCCGCTGGACGTGCTGGCCGCCTTCGGGGGATATGAAATCGCCATGATGGTTGGCGCCATGCTGCAGGGCGCGGCGGAGCGCCGTCTGCTGTTGATCGACGGCTTCATCGTGAGCAGCGCGCTCATGGTGGCGGCCGCGCTTCGACCCGCCATCCTGGATTACTGCGTGTTCGGCCATTGCTCCGGCGAGCGCGGCCATGCGCGTATGCTCGAAGTGCTGCGGGTACGGCCCTTGTTGGACCTGGGCATGAGGCTAGGGGAGGGCACGGGCTGCGCCCTGGCGCTGCCCTTGGTACATGCCGCGGCGGACTTCCTGCGCGACATGGCTTCTTTCGAGTCGGCCGGCGTGGATGACGGCTTGAACTCCGCCGGGGCCAAGTGATGAGCGGTGGCCCGTATGGCGACCGGCAAGCCGCTGTAATGCACCAGCTTCGCCTGTTCTTCATCGCGCTGCAGTTCTTCACGCGGGTGCGTATCCCGGGCTGGGTAGGGTTTGCGCCGGAATGGCTGAATCATTGCACGCGGTATTACCCGCTGGTGGGCCTGCTGGTCGGCGTGGCAGGAGGCGCGGTGTACGCCGCGGCGTCCCAGATATGGCCCGCCGCCGTCGCGGTGCTGCTGTCCACGGCGGCGACTGTCTATCTGACCGGCGCCTTCCACGAAGACGGTTTTGCCGACGTCTGCGACGGCTTTGGCGGCGGACTGACGCGCGAGCGCGTCTTCGAGATCATGAAGGACTCTCGCATCGGGGCCTACGGCACAGTGGGCATCCTGCTCTTGCTGGCGGTGAAGTGCGCAACGCTGGCCGGTCTTCCGGATGCGCTGACAGTGGCGGGCGCGCTCGCGGCGGGACACACGCTGTCGCGCCTTTATTCGGCGGCCCTTATTTGGCGGCTCGACTATGCCAAGGAAGAAGGCAAGGCCAAGCCCCTCGGTCACCGCATGTCCGGCGGCGAGTTCTTGATCGCTGTGACGACGGGCGCTGCCGTCCTGCTGGGCGTGGGCCTTCTAGGTTGGCTTCCCTGGGGCGCTTTGCTGGGCGGCATGGTGTTAGGCGTGTTGGCGGCGATGTGGCTTGCCCGCGTGTTTGTGCGACGCGTGGGCGGCTACACGGGCGATTGCCTGGGCGCCGTGCAGCAATTGTCGGAAGCGGCTTTCTATCTGGGCGTGGCCGCCATGGCCGGCGGCAGCCCGGCTTAGCAGCGCCATGCCTTTGTACTTGATACGCCACCCCCGTACCCTGGCGCCCGCAGACGTCTGCTATGGCAGCAGTGACGTAGCGGTCGCGCCTGAGACGCTCAAAGCCTGTCTGCGCGCCTTGCTGTCCGATCCCCGCCTGCCGCGCGGCCTTCCGATCCATTCCAGCCCGCTGAGACGCAGCCTCAGCCTGGCTCGCGCGCTGGCGCAACATTGGAGCCTGCCGGCACCTGTGGTTGACCCGCGTCTGGCGGAGATGCATTTCGGCGATTGGGAGCTGCGCCGCTGGGCCGACATTCCCCGGCAAGAAGTCGACGCATGGGCCGCGGACATGGCCTGCCACCGGCCTGGCAATGGTGAAAGCGTGAGCCAGGCGGCGCAGCGTGTCGTGGCCTTCCGCAACGAGATGGCGGCGCGGGGCGGCGATGTCAGTGTGGTGTGCCATGCCGGCACGATTCGCCTGCTGCGAGCGGCTGCCGACGGGCATGCGCCGATCGAAAGGGTGGCCCATGCCGCGGCGCGCGACACCACTCCGATCGAGTACGGGGAGCTCGTCGTCCTGCCTTGAAGCCCACGCGAAGTGGCGGCGTGGCGGCGTGTTTAGCGTTTCGGCGGGCGGGCATGGGGCGGGAGGGCATGCGGCTGTCTCTTGTTTGCGCCGACGATACAATGAAGACTTTCCTTTATACGTCAACGTCCGGCGGCCAGAATGTTCGGCGCCGGACCGCCTGCGGGTTTCCCTGTGAACTATCCAGCATTGCCTTATCCGATTTCTTCGTACACGCACGGCGCCGACTTTGTGCGGCTGCTTGCCGAGCGCATCCTGATCATGGACGGCGCCATGGGCACCATGATCCAACGGTACAAGCTGGCGGAAGGCGATTTTCGCGGTTCGCGCTTCGCCGAACATGTGCGCGATGTGAAAGGCAACAACGAGCTGCTTTCGCTGGTGAAGCCGGACATCATCTCGGAAATCCACCGGCAGTATCTGGAAGCCGGCGCGGACGTCATCAGCACCAATACCTTTGGCGCCACGGCAATTGCTCAGGCCGACTACGACCTGGCGGAAGTCGCCTATGAACTGAACGTGGAATCGGCGAAGCTGGCTCGCGCCGCGGCCGATGCCTTCAGCTCGTCCGAGCGCCCGCGTTTTGTGGCCGGCGCCTTGGGACCGCAGCCCCGCACGGCGTCCATTTCGCCGGACGTCAATGACCCGGGCGCGCGCAATGTCACCTTCGAAGCGCTGCGCGACGCCTATGCCGAACAATTGAACGGCTTGCTCGACGGCGGTATCGATCTGGTCCTGATCGAAACCATCTTCGATACCCTCAACGCCAAGGCGGCCATCTTCGCCGTGGAAACCGTCTTTGAAGAACGCGGAATCCGCCTGCCGGTCATGGTGTCCGGCACGGTGACCGATGCCTCCGGCCGCATTCTTTCGGGACAGACGGTCGAGGCCTTCTGGAATTCCATGCGGCATGCCCGACCGGTGACCATCGGCCTGAACTGCGCGCTGGGCGCCGCCCTGATGCGCCCCTATATCGCCGAGCTGTCCAAGCTCTGCGATACGTGGATCTGCGTGTATCCCAATGCGGGCCTGCCCAACCCCATGGCCGAAACGGGTTTCGACGAAGGCCCCGAGGAAACGTCGTCGCTGCTGGAAGAATTCGCCCGTTCCGGCCTGGTCAACGTGGCCGGAGGCTGCTGCGGCACCACGCCCGAGCACATCCGGGCCATCGCCGAAAAACTGGCCGACGTCGCCCCGCGCGTCGTGCCGGAAATCGCGGTCAAGACGCGTCTGTCCGGCCTGGAAGCGCTCAATATCGACGATGACACGCTCTTCGTGAACGTGGGTGAGCGCACCAACGTCACGGGCAGCAAGATGTTCCTTCGTTTGATACGCGAAGAGAAATACGAAGAAGCGCTGCAGGTCGCGCGTCAGCAGGTGGAGAACGGCGCGCAGATCATCGATATCAACATGGACGAGGCCATGCTGGATTCGGCCGCGTGCATGCGCCGCTTTTTGAACCTGATCGGTTCCGAGCCGGACATTTCCCGCGTGCCCATCATGATCGACAGTTCCAAATGGGAAGTGATCGAGCAAGGCTTGCGCTGCGTTCAAGGCAAGGCGGTGGTGAATTCCATCTCCATGAAGGAAGGCGAGGCCGCCTTCATCGAGCATGCCAAGCTGTGCCGCAAGTACGGCGCTGCGGCGGTGGTCATGGCCTTCGATGAACGCGGCCAGGCAGACAGCCTGGAGCGCCGCAAGGAAATCTGCGCGCGTGCCTACCGCATCCTGACCGAGGAAGTGGGATTCCCGCCGGAAGACATCATCTTCGACCCCAATGTGTTCGCCATTGCCACCGGCATCGAAGAGCACAATCACTATGCGGTGGATTTCATCGAAGCCACCGGCTGGATCACGCAAAACCTGCCGCATGCGCGGGTGTCGGGCGGGATCTCCAACGTGAGCTTTTCCTTTCGCGGCAACGACGTCATGCGCGAAGCCATTCATGCGGTTTTCCTGTATTACGCCATCCAGCAGGGGTTGACCATGGGCATCGTCAATGCCGGCCAACTGGCTGTGTATGACGACCTGGACAAGACCTTGCGCGACATGGTGGAAGACGTCGTGCTTGATCGTCCCGAACCGCTGGGCCGTACCGACGCGGCGGATGAGCGCACATCGACCGAGCGTCTGGTGGAGCTGGCCGAGACCATCAAGGGCAGCGGCGTGCGCAAGGAAGAAGACCTGAGCTGGCGCAATGCTTCGGTGGAAGAACGCCTGACCCACGCGCTTGTCCATGGCATCACGAACTTCATCGTTGAGGACACCGAAGAGATCCGCCAGAAGATTGCGGACAAGGGCGGCCGGCCCATCGAGGTGATCGAAGGGCCATTGATGGACGGCATGAACGTGGTGGGCGACCTCTTTGGCGCCGGGAAGATGTTCCTGCCACAGGTGGTCAAGTCCGCCCGCGTCATGAAGCAGGCGGTTGCCCATCTGATTCCCTTCATTGAAGAGGAAAAGCGGCAGATTCAGGCGGCGGGCGGCGATGTCCGGCCCAAGGGCCGCATGGTGGTCGCGACCGTCAAGGGCGACGTGCACGATATCGGCAAAAATATCGTCACGGTCGTGCTGCAGTGCAATAACTTTGAAGTCGTCAACATGGGCGTGATGGTGCCGGCTTCTGAAATCCTGGCCAAGGCCAAGGAAGAGAACGCCGATATGGTGGGGCTGTCGGGCCTGATCACACCCAGCCTCGAAGAAATGGCCTATGTGGCCTCGGAGATGCAACGCGACGAATACTTCCGCGAGCGCAAGATGCCGCTGTTGATCGGCGGCGCGACCACCAGCAAGGTGCATACTGCGGTCAAGATCGCCCCCCAATACGAAGGCCCGGTGATCTATGTTCCGGATGCGAGCCGGTCCGTCGGCGTGGCGACTTCCTTGATGTCCGATCAGTCTGAAGAATATCTGGAGAAGCTCGCCGGCGATTACGAAGTGGTGCGCAAACGTCACGCCAACCGGCAGCAAACGCCCCTGGTGAGCCTGGAAGCGGCCCGTGAACGCCGCCCCGCCATTGAATGGGCAGGCTATGCCGCGCCGCGGCCGAAATACCTGGGCCGGCGTGAGTTCAAGAATTACGACCTGTCCGAGATCGCGAATTACATCGACTGGACGCCTTTCTTCCAGACCTGGAGCCTCTTTGGCCAGTACCCCGCCATCCTGGAGGACAAGGTGGTGGGCGAGCAGGCGCGCAAGCTGTTCGCCGATGCGCAGGACATGCTGAAGAAGATCATCGCGGGTCGCTGGCTGACGGCAAGTGGCGTCGTGGCCTTCTACCCGGCCAATACGGTCAATCACGAAGATATCGAAATCTACACCGACGAGAGCCGCTCGGAAGTACTCTTCACCTGGCGCAACCTTCGCCAGCAGCAGGAAAAGCGCGAAGGTGTGGACTACAAGTCGCTGGCCGACTATATCGCTCCGAAAGAAAGCGGCGTGGCCGATTACATCGGCATGTTCGCCGTCACGGGCGGGCTGGGCATCGAAGCACACGAAAAGCGCTTCCTGGACGAAGGCGATGACTATTCCTCCATCATGCTCAAGGCCCTGGGCGACCGCTTTGCGGAAGGCTTCGCTGAATGCCTGCATGCGCGGGTGCGGCGCGACCTCTGGGGCTATGTGGCCGACGAAGAGCTGGACAACGACGCGATGATTGCCGAGAAGTACCAGGGCATCCGCCCGGCGCCCGGCTATCCCGCCTGTCCGGAGCACGTGGTCAAGGAAGACATGTTCCGCGTCATGATGCCGGAAGAAGTGGGCATGAAGCTGACGGACAGCTACGCCATGTATCCCGCCTCCAGTGTTTCCGGCTTCTACCTCAGCCACCCGAAGTCGCAGTATTTCAACGTGGGGAATATCGACGCGGACCAGCTGCAGGACTACATCCGGCGCAGCGGTCGCGATGAAGAAGACGTGCGCCGTTCGCTGGCGAGCGTCCTGCGCTGAAGAAGGCCCCCAGAGTGGGCGCGGGTTCCTTCGATTCGTCCGGCACAGGCCCCGGCGCCCGTCCTGCAGAGGGCATGGACACGCTGCGGCGCAAAGCGCTGGGAGACTTCCTGCGCAGCGCGCGGGCGCGGGTCCAGCCGGCGGCCGTTGGTCTCCCGGCAGGCCAGCGCAGGCGCACCCCCGGTCTGCGCCGGGAAGAAGTCGCGCAGTTGTGCGACATCAGCACCACCTGGTACACCTGGATAGAGCAGGGCCGCGAAGTCACCGTCTCTCCGGCCGTGCTGGCGCGGCTGGCGTCGGTGCTGCGCCTGCAGCGCGCCGAACGGCACTATCTTTTCGATCTCGCGGAATGCGCGGACCCGGAACAAGGCCGAGGCCATGGCGATGCGCTGCCTCCCGTGCTGGCCGACTGCGTGCACAGCATCACGGCCGCCGCCTACATCCTGGACCGCTGCTGGAACGTCATGTCGTGGAACGGGGCGTTTCTTCACCTGTTCGATGGCTGGCCCGCCCGCGACCCGCAGCCCAACCTGCTACGCTATATCTTCCTGGACCCGGCAGCCAGGTCGCTGGTCGTCGATTGGGATGAGCGCGCCAGCCGGGTGGTCGCCGAATTCAGAGCCGACGCCGGCCCGCATGCAGGCGACGCCGACGTTCGCGCAGTCATCCACGAGCTGCAGCAGCAAAGCCCCGTGTTCGCACACTGGTGGACCCGCCATACCGTGGTAGACCGCGAAGGCGGCGTGCGCGACTTCCAGCATCCACGGGAAGGGCGGTTAAGCTGCCAGCAGATTACGTTTAGG
>JAEWFK010000168.1 GCA_023388835.1 Pseudomonadota bacterium
GGCAGGAGGGTCTCGAACCCCCGACCTCAGGCTTAGAAGGCCCGTGCTCTATCCAGCTGAGCTACTGCCGCCACGTGATGGAGCGTGCATTTTACCGCCCTCCTCGCAAAGCTCAAATCGCAGGCACACTAATCGCTGATAGGGCGGTCGGTTACATTCCGTATTCAGGCGACCCTGCGGCCGATGTTACATTCGGCACGGCTCAACAGAAGAACACGCCCCATGGACACAAACAAGCCCGTAAAACCCGTCCCTATTTCCCTCGTGGCGGCGGCACTCACCCTTGCATTGGCCTTGCCGCTGACGGCAGAGGCCGGCGTTTCCTATTCCCTCGATAGAAACCATGCCACGCCGGGTGAGACGGTTCATGTTCAGGCCCTGGTCTTTAATGACACACCTGATCTCATGGACTGGCAGGCTCCGGACACCATCGTGCTTCAGTGGCGCAGCGAGCGTGGGAAGACCTTGCGCAGCATCGCCTACCTGAGCTCCGGCGCGCCCATAGCCAATATCCCGGTCAATAACTTTGCTCGATTCCAGTGGCGAGCCGTGGTGCCCCGCGGCGCTGTCGGGCTGCAGGCGGTGAACGTGGAGGGCGACGCCACCCTGCTGGCTCTGGACACCAGCCCTACCGAAGAGGGCTTGGTAGCGGCCGCGCCGGCTGATGGGCCTGTACTCGACGCCGGGAAGGGTGGTCCGCTCGGGGCAGAGCCGGTCGCTTCACAACACGATGTCGAGCAGGCCGGCGCCACCCATGCCGGCGGCCCGAGTCCAATGGCGGCGCTGGCTGCTGCCCCAAACGCCGGTTTCGAACGCTTCCGCAGCGCCATTTCGCCGTATGAGCCGGTCTACTTCGATGTCGGTGGCCAGGACAGCCGTATGGCGCGTTTCCAGATCAGCCTGAAGTACCGGCTTTTCACGCCGGACGATCCCCAGCATCCCAGCTTTGTCGACGGGCTTTACCTGGGATACACGCAGACGTCGCTCTGGGATCTTCATTCGGATTCCAACCCCTTCCTCGATACTTCCTTCAAGCCCAGCCTGTTTTGGCGTCAGGACGCTCTCTTCCAGCCCGAGAACAGCCCCTTCTTCATGGGTCTGCAAAGCGGCGTGGAACATGAGTCGAACGGCAAGAGCGGCGACGACTCCCGGTCACTCAATTTCGTCTATGTACAGCCGGAGTTCAATTACCGCTTCGGGGGCGGCAGCACCCTCACCTTCGCCCCGCGCGTGAAGCAGTACTTCGGCACATCGAACAATCCAGACTACAAGGATTATGTCGGCCATGTGGACTGGAGGCTGCGCTGGGCCCAGGATAACGGCCTGGTGCTGACGGGCCTGTACCGCCGCGGCAAGGAAAACCGCTACAGCACTCAGCTTGAAGCTGCTTGGCCGCTGAAGCGTACTTTCCTGAACATGAACGGCTATCTACACGTGCAGTACTTCAAAGGCTACAACGAAACCCTGCTGGGCTACGACCAGAAGACCGGTTCGCAGTTCCGTCTAGGCCTGGCCCTCGTGCCCTGAACGTAACGCAGCTCGCGCGCGTGCATAAAAACGGTGCGACTATGCACCGTACGCGCAAGCTTAACCTGCGGCCGGCCGCATGTCATCGGAATCGCAGGCATGAATCAGAAACTGCCGAAAGGTATCCGCCGGCCCGCGAGGTTCCTTTCCGGGGGACCACAGAAGGCCCACCTCCATGGGCTCCAGTCCATCGATAACGGGCAGCGCAATGATCTTCTTGCCTTCCAGCGACCACGGGCGATAGACGAGGTCCGACAGTATCGACACGCCGAAGCCGTAGGCGACCAGCCCGCGCAGCGCCTCTATCGACGCGGTGCGCATGGCGATCTTGAGTCTTTTGCCGCCGTCGGGCCAGTGACGCATGGCCGCCTCTTCCGCATCGTCGATCTGCAGCACGATATACGGATGGGCGGCGATTTCCTCAAGGGTGACGGAAGACTGCCCAGCCAGGGGATGATGAGCTCCCACCCATACGCGCCGCCGCGACCGCACCAGCGTATGCGCGGCAAAGCCATGACGCCGATTCACATTGGAAAGCAAGGCGATACCGAGATCCACCGTGTCGTCGCGCACGGCTCGCTCCAGGGAAAGCCGATCCATGTCGATGAGATCGATCTCCACATTGGGATGATTGCGCTTGAAGCGGCTCAATAAGTCCGGCAGGAAATAACCCAGGACCGTATAGGTCGCCGCGAGCCTTATGGTGCCTTGCACGGATTGGGGCTTGAGCGATGCATGATTCAGTGCATCGCTCACGGCATCCATGACGTGGCGGGCGTGATGGAAGAAGACCTGGCCTTCGGGCGTGAGCGCCACCCCGTGCGGAAGGCGATCAAACAGGCGCAGCTTCAGTCGGCTTTCCAGGCTCTGCACCGCGCTGGTGATGGCGGATTGAGAGACATTTTGCGCGATCGCGGCCGTGGAGAACTGCCCGGTGGTCGCTGCAGCGATGAAGTAGCGGAACTGCCGGAGTGTGACCTCGTTCTTCATCCGATTTTCAGATACCAGCTACAGAAAAATTTGATTTTACGATAGCTTGCCGGACGCATACACTCCTCGTCAACGAGCCCGCGCCCATCAGGACGGGCGGACCCTGTCGCACGGGACATGTCCCGGCTGACCGGGGACGACCACGAAAATACAGGAGACCGCCATGAACGCCCCCCTTCCGGCATCCGCGCTGCCGCATGGCCATGAAGTCACGCTCGAGGACAAATACACCCTCGATCAAGGCCGCGTATACATGAGCGGGACCCAGGCGCTCGTGCGTCTGCCCATGCTCCAGAAGGCGCGCGATCGCGCTGCCGGCTTGAACACTGCCGGCTTCGTCTCGGGCTATCGCGGTTCGCCGCTGGGTGCGCTGGACCAAGCGCTATGGCAGGCAAAGGCTCACCTCAAATCGAACGACATCGTCTTTCAGCCGGGCGTGAACGAGGATCTGGCCGCGACCGCCTGCTGGGGAACGCAACAGGTCAACCTATACAAGGACGCCAAGCACGAAGGCGTCTTCAGCATGTGGTACGGCAAGGGGCCCGGCGTGGACCGCAGCATGGACGTACTTAAGCACGCCAACGCTGCAGGCAGTTCACGACACGGGGGGGTGCTGGTGTTGGCCGGGGACGACCACGCAGCCAAGTCTTCCACCGTGGCCCACCAGTCCGAACACAACCTGATGTCGGCCGGCATTCCCGTCCTGTATCCCGCGAACGTGCAGGAATATCTGGATTACGGGCTGCACGGCTGGGCCATGAGCCGATACACCGGCTTGTGGGTAGGCATGAAGTGCGTAACGGAAGTCGTCGAGTCCAGCGCATCCGTCCACGTGGACCCGCAGCGGCCCCGGATCCTGCTTCCCGAGGAATTCGCCTTGCCTGAAGACGGCCTCAACCTGCGCTGGCCGGACAGTCCGCTGGCTCAGGAAGCGCGGCTCCTCGATTACAAGCTGTATGCCGCGCTGGCCTACGTGCGCCGCAATCGGCTGAATCCCGTCGTGCTCGATGCGCCGGATGCGCGTTTCGGCATCATGGCGGCGGGCAAGGCCTATATGGACACTCGCGAAGCCTTGCGCAGCCTCGGACTGGACGACGAGGCCTGTCGC
This sequence comes from Pseudomonadota bacterium, assembly GCA_023388835.1. Taxonomy (GTDB): domain Bacteria; phylum Pseudomonadota; class Gammaproteobacteria; order Burkholderiales; family Burkholderiaceae_B; genus Yanghanlia. The sequence continues at coordinate 3,626 of JAEWFK010000168.1, forward strand.
CGCATCGGCCTGCGCATCATGAAGGTCGGCTGCGTGTGGCCCATGAACGCCCAGGACGCCCGCGAGTTCGCCACCGGCCTGCAGGAGATCCTCGTCGTCGAGGAAAAGCGGCAGATTCTTGAATATGCGCTGAAGGAAGAACTCTACAACTGGCGCGACGATGTGCGGCCCCGTGTCTCGGGCAAGTTTGCCGATCGCGGCGACGGCGGCGGAGAATGGACCCAGCCACGCGGGCCCTGGCTGCTGTCCCCCCACGCCGATCTGTCGCCCGCGATGATCGCCCGCGCTATCGCGCAATGCCTGGACCGCTTTACTCTGCCTGAAGACATCCGGTCGCGCATCGCGGCACATCTGGCCATTCTCGACGCCAAGGAGCGCAGCAAGGCCGAGGCCCCCGCCGTCATCGAACGCAAGCCGTGGTTCTGCTCGGGCTGTCCGCACAATACATCCACACGCGTGCCGGAAGGCTCGCGCGCCATGGCCGGCATCGGCTGCCACTACATGACGATCTGGATGGACCGCCGCACCGAGACCTTCAGCCACATGGGCGGGGAAGGCGTCGCCTGGACGGGCCAGCAACACTTCACTAAAGAAAAACACGTGTTCGTCAATCTGGGCGACGGCACCTATTTTCATTCCGGTGTACTGGCCATACGTTCGGCCGTGGCCGCCAAGGCCAACATTACCTACAAGATACTGTTCAACGACGCCGTCGCCATGACGGGCGGTCAGCCGGTGGACGGCACGCTCACCGTGCCGGATATCGTCGCCCAGGTGGCTTCGGAAGGCGTGACCCGCATCGTCATCGTGACTGACGAGCCTGAGAAGTACAAAGGCGTTGCGTTGCACGGCAACCCGCCGGTGCATCACCGAGATGAGCTCGACACCATCCAGCGCGAGCTGCGCGAGGTCGAAGGCACCACGGTACTGGTATACGACCAGACCTGTGCAACGGAAAAACGCCGTCGGCGCAAGCGCGGAACCTACCCGGACCCCGCCCGGCGCGCCTATATCAACACCGATGTCTGCGAAGGCTGCGGCGACTGTTCGAACGCATCGAACTGCCTGTCCGTCGAGCCGGTGGAAACGGCTCGCGGGACGAAGCGACGCATCAATCAGTCTTCCTGCAACAAGGATTTCTCCTGCGTGAAGGGCTATTGCCCCAGCTTCGTCACCCTCGAAGGCGCTCAGCCTCGCAAGCCGCGTCCGCTTAACGCGGGACGCCCGAACGCCGCAGCGTGCGAATCGGGCATGGGCAGCGCCGCGCAAGCCGCCCCGACCCATACCAACGACGGATCCGCCACCCACGACCTGCCCGCGCCTACCCTCCCTACACTGGACGGGGCCTACGGCATCCTGGTGACCGGGATCGGTGGAACCGGCGTCGTGACGATCGGGAACTTGCTGGGCATGGCTTCTCACCTGGAAGGCAAAGGGGTATGCGTGCTTGACATGGCCGGTCTCGCGCAAAAGGGCGGCGCGGTCACCAGCCATATTCAGATCGCAGCGGAGCCCGCCGGCATCATGGCCACCCGTGTGCCGACTGCCCGCGCCCGCCTGCTGCTGGGCTGCGATGCCATCGTCAGTACGGCCGCGGATGTCCTCGATCGGGTCCAGCCCGGCCGCACGCAGGCGGTGGTAAACGATACGCCGGCTCCCACCGCCGACATTATCCACAACCCGTCCTGGCGCTTTCCCACCGAACGCACGCAGGCACGCCTGCGCAGCGCGATCGGCGATCATTGCGAATTCATGGACGCCAGCGCACTGGCCCTGGCCCTGTTAGGCGACACGATCTATGCCAACCCGCTCATGCTGGGCTATGCCTGGCAAAAGGGCTGGATTCCTCTGGAAGGTGCCAGCCTGCGGCGCGCCATCGAACTGAACGGCGTCATGGTGGAAAAAAATCTGGCGGCCTTCGGCTGGGGACGCCGCGCTGCGCACGAAGGCGCTGCTGCGCTGCTGCCGCAGCCGGCGCCCGTGTCCTCCGAAATCCGCCCAAACATTGGCCACGTCGAGGCCGCCAACGTACTGGCCCTGCCGGAAACGCTGGACCAGTGCATCGAGCGCAACGAGCAGTGGCTCACGGCCTACCAGAGCGCGGCCTATGCACGCCGCTATCGCAAGGCCGTGGATGCCATCCGCTTCACGGAAACCGGTTTGACGCCGAACGGAAGGCCGACGGGCGGCGCCGATGGCGAAGCTCTGCCGTTGACTTCGGCTGTGGCCAACAACCTCGCCAAGCTTATGGCCTACAAGGACGAATACGAAGTCGCCCGCCTGTATGCCGACCCGGCCTTTCTTGAGCGCCTGCGCGCTTCATTCGAGGGCGAGCCTGGAAAGGACTACTCCCTGCAGTTCCACATGGCGCCGCCCCGCTTCGCCAAGCGCGATGCGCAAGGCCGCCCGCTGAAGCGCAGCTACGGTCCCCGGATGCTTTCTGCGATGAAGACGCTGGCCAAGCTGCGCGGTCTGCGCGGCACCGTGCTGGATCCCTTCGGCCATACTGAAGAGCGCAAGCGTGAACGCGGCCTCATCACCGAGTATCTGGCTATGCTCGACGAGTTCACACGCAGTCTGGACGAACAGCGCCTGAACGCCGCTATGGACCTGGCGCGCCTGCCGGAAGACATCCGCGGCTATGGCCATATCAAGGAAGCGTCCATGGATGCAGCCATGGAACGGCGGGCTGCATTGCTGGAACGCTATCGCACTGGCGACATGGCGGCTCGGGAACTGCGCCGATCCGTGGCCTAAGATATCGGGGCGGCGGAGCTATAGCGTCAAATACTGCCGCCGCAACGCTTCGTCAGCCAACAAAGCATCCATGCCGCCGCTGTAGCGGATCACGCCTTTTTCCAGCACAAAGGCCCGGTCTGCCGCCAGGCGGGCGAAGGCGACGTTCTGTTCGGATAGCAAGATGCTGGTGCCGCCCGCCTTGAGCAGGCGGATCATGTCCAACATCTGTTCTACCACGATGGGAGCCACGCCTTCCGAAGGCTCATCCAGCAAAAGCAAAAAGGGGTTGCCCATCAGCGTGCGCGCCACGGTGAGCATCTGTTGCTCTCCCCCACTGAGCGTGCCGGCCGGGCGAGCACGCAAAGGCGCCAGCACAGGAAAGAGCGCGTAGAGATCTGCCGCCGTCCAGTTGGCCGCGGCCACGCCGTGAGGCCAACGGCGTGGCGGCTGAGCGCCCAATGCAAGGTTCTCGTCGACGGTCAGTTCGGCGAACACGCGCCGGTCCTCAGGCACATAGCCCATCCCCAGGCGCGCCATCTCGAATGGCCGCAAGCGATCAACCGGCCGGCCAAGGAAAGACAGTGTACGGCTGCGCCGGTGCACCAGGCCCATGATGGACTTGAGCGTGGTGGATTTCCCGGCGCCGTTGCGTCCCATCAGAGCGACAACCTCGCCACGTCCGACCTGCAGGCTCACGCCGCGCAGGATCTGTGCAGCGCCGTACCATGCGTCGAGCTCACGCACATCGAGCAAGGTGTCGGCCGCCTGCAGTCCGACATGAGCGGGCGGCCCCAAGGCGAATCCCGCCGCGGCAATCACAGGGGCGCCCGCGCGAGTTTCCCGCTCGGGCTTTCGATCAGCTCCCGACATGGTGGCCTCCCGCTACGCCGGCTCCCAGGGCATCATTGGTTCCGAAATACACTTCCCGCACGTCAGGATGCTGACGTATGGCGTCAGGACCACCCTGTGCGATCAGCCTGCCTCGCGCCAGCACAATGATGCGGTCTGCATGGTCGAACACGACATCCATGCTGTGCTCGGTGAACAACACACCCATGTTGCGTGCGCGGACGATCTGCTTCACCAGCGCCACCAACGCATGGCGCTCGCCGGACCCCATTCCCGCGGTCGGCTCGTCCATCAACAACAGCCTGGGGTCTCCCGCAAGGCTCATGGCCAGTTCCAAGCGCTTTACGTCCCCGTAAGCCAGATCGCTGCAAGGCTTGCCGGCCAGATGCCGCATGCCCACCTGTTCCAGCAAAGCGACGGCGCGCTCCGGTTCGTGCGCATCGGCCGCTGAGAAAAAAGAAAACACACGGCGCCGGTGTGCAATCAGCGCCATCTGGACATTTTGCTGGACGGTCAGGGAAGAAAACGTCGCTGCGATCTGGAAACTGCGCCCCACCCCCAAGCGCGCGACCTTGTGCGAAGCCAGGCCCAGGATTTCACGCCCCAGGAAGCGCACCGAGCCCGACGTCGCGGGCAGCTGCCCGTTCACCATATTGAAGGTGGTGGACTTTCCCGCCCCATTGGGGCCGATGAGAGCCAACAGCTCACCCGGATGGACATCGAAATCGATGCCGTCCACCGCCAGATTGCCGCCAAAGCGGCGTGTCAGCCCCCGCACCTGCAACAGGGGGGCAACTGGCGATGGGACGGCCGCCCCACTGCCGTGCCGGAGGGATTGATCGGCACCATGAAGCGCGCTCATGTTCGACTCCTCACACGGCTCCAACGCGAAAACTGACCGGCTATCCCTTGAGGAAAGGCAATGACAATCAACAGAATGACCGCACCGAACCAGGCTCCCCAGTACTCAGTCAGCCCCACGAAATAGTCTCGCATGGCGGTGAAGGCGACCGCACCAACGACCGGCCCAGCGAGCTGCTGGATGCCCCCGAGCAGGACCATGACCAGGGCATCGACTGAAGTGCCGATCATGAGCGCTTCTGGCGAAACGCCGCCCTTGGAGAACGCGAACAATCCCCCCGCCACGCCGGCCAGCACACCCGCGATGCAAAATCCGACCAGAAGCACCCGTCGCACGTCGATACCCAAAGCGTCTGCACGGGGCGCCGAGTCACGGACGGCCCGCAAACTCAGGCCATAACGCGAGAACGCCATACGCCGCACCAGCACGACCACCGCCATTGCGGCCAGGGCAACGAAGTAGTACCAGGCATCGCCGCTCAGCCAGGTCTCAGGCCAGACACCAATCATGCCGTTCGAGCCCCCGGTCACGGCATCCCACTGATAGACCACCGACCATACGATCTGTGCGAAGGCCAGTGTCAGCATGGCCAGATACACGCCCGCCAGCCGGACACAGAACCAGCCGAACAGCAGTGCGGCGACCCCGGCAAGCAGAGGCGCAGCCGCCAGAGACGCCGCCATGCCCCATCCAAGGCTCTTGAATGTGAGCGCCACAGCATAAGCGCCGAGACCGAAGTAAGCGGCATGCCCAAAGGACACCATGCCGCCCAGGCCCATCATGAAATGCAGGCTGACCGCAAAGATCATGGCAATCATCATGTCTTGGGCGATCACGGTCGCATAGGGAAGCACTCCGCCCAGCAATGGGAGCAGCAACACCGCGGCTGCCACCGCCAGGGCGAAGCCTCGCAGCCCCCTTCCCGCGGACACCAGCGGAGCATCGGATTGCGTGGCGCTGCGCGAGAGCGTGAGCGGCTTGCCCAGCAGGCCCCAGGGCCGGAAAATCAGGACCACGGCCATGAACAGGAACTCGATCACCAGCGTGAGCTTCGGAAAGGCGATGACTACACCCGCGATTTCGACGACGCCCAATGCGATGCACAAGGCCTTCAGCTGGGCGATGATGAGCGCCGCCAGAAAAGCGCCGGAGATCGAGCCCATGCCGCCGACCACCACCACCACGAAAGCGTCGCCGATCACCGCCAGGTCCAACCCGAGATTGGCCGGCTGGCGAGGCAGCTGCAGCGCGCCCGCAAGTCCTGCCAGGAAGGCGCCAAGGGCGAACACACTGGTGAACAGCCATACCGAATTCACTCCCAGCGCGCCGAGCATCTCGCGGTCCTGGGTGGCGGCACGGATCTGCCGCCCCCAATGGCTGCGGCTCAGCAGCAACCACAAGGCGAGCCACACCAGCGGGCCCATCACGATCAGCACCAGGTCGTAAACCGGCAGATAGCGTCCAAGCAGCTGTACCGAGCCTTCCAGACCTGGGGCGAGCGGCCCCAGCAGATCCTCCGGTCCCCATAGCCACAGGGCCAGATCTTCGAACACCAGCACCAGCGCGAAAGTCGCCAGGAGCTGAAACATTTCGGGGGCATGATAGATGCGCCGCAGCAGCACAATCTCCACGGCGGCGCCCAGCACACCGATGAGCGCCGCCGATGCCAGCACCGCTGTCCAGAACCCGGCCGGGGTGTCGCCCCACGCTTGCACCAGGCTCCACGCCGCGTACAGGCCCAGCATATAGAGCGAACCGTGGGCAAAATTGACGATGCGGCTCACGCCGAAGATCAACGACAGGCCGACAGCCACCAGAAACAACGAGGAGGCTTCCGCCAGGCCGTTGAGCGCCTGAACCAGCAGAGTCGAGAGCGTCATGGCTTCCCGCCCTTGCCCTTGCGGCCTTCCCGGAGCCTCACTGGGCCGAGGCGGGACGCCATTGTTTCACGAGCTCATCCGCGGGAAGGACTTCCGCGCCATCCACATAACGGATGTCGGTCATCAGGCCTTTCCCTTCCTGCTGGCCGAGCGTTCCCACGTAGGCACCCATGGTGGATTGATGATCCTGCGGCCGGTAGGTGACAGGGCCGAACGGCGTCATCACGTCGAGACCTCGAAACGCTTGAATCATCGCTTCAGTGTCGGTGGAACCGGCGGCCCGCAGGCCTTCGGCCAGGGAAACGATGGCGCTGTAGCCGATCACGGTGCCCAGTCGCGGGTAATCGTTGTAGCGGGTCTGATAGGCGTCCAGGAAGGCCTTGTGTTCCGGCGTGTCGATCGCATACCACGGGTAGCCGGTGACGACCCATCCCTCGGGAGTTTCTCTCCCCAGCGGATCCAGGTACTCCGGCTCGCCTGAAAGCAGACTCACGGCGGGCAGATCATTCAGAAAGCGGCGCTGTTTGCCGGCCCTGACGAATTTCGCGAGGTCGGCGGCAAACAACACGTTGAACAGCGCCTCGGGTTTGGCATCCGCCAGCGCCTGCACCACATTGCCGGCGTCGATGCGGCCCAGAGGCGTCGCCTGCTCGGCCACGAACTCGACGTCCGGCTGGGCTTGCTTCAGCAAAGTCTTGAAGGTGGCCACAGCCGACTGGCCATATTCGTAGTTGGGATACACGATCGCCCAACGCTTGCGGTTCATCTTCACGGCCTCGGGAATCAGCATGGCCACTTGCATGTAGGTGGAACTGCGAAGGCGGAAGGTGTAGCGGTTGCCCTGCTCCCACACGATCTTGTCCGTCAGCGGTTCGCTCGCCAGGAAAAAGACCTTGCGGTGACGCGCATAGTCGGCCACTGCCAGACCGATATTCGACAGGAAGGTGCCGGTCAGCACATCGACCTTTTCGCGAGTGATCAACTCTTCGGCCGTACGTACGGCGTCGCCAGGGTTGGAGTTGTCGTCGCGTATCACCAGCTCGAGCTTGCGGCCCCCGATGCCGCCGGCCGCATTGATCTGTTCGACCGCCAGCTCCATACCCATTCTGTAAGGGCCCAAAAAGGCCGGCTGTGTCTTGTAGCTGTTGAGCTCGCCGATACGGATGGGCTCCTGCGCATGAGCGGACACGGCGGCCGCCAGTCCGGAAAAAAAGGCCATGTGTCGAAGCAGGCGTCGAGCGATGTGCATGATCGTCCCCGAGGATTATCCTGACGGCAGGCTGAATATTTAGCAGCAGAATGTGCAAATATCCGGCCACGCGTCTCTATAATGATTTTTTTGTTTTCGGATTTCATTGTAATGGAGCTATTGCTGGACCCGTCCGTATGGGTCGGTCTCTTGACCTTGGTGGTCCTGGAGATCGTACTGGGGATCGACAATCTGATCTTCATCGCCATCCTGGCCGATAAGCTCCCCCCTGAACAGCGCGATAAGGCGCGCGTGCTGGGCTTGTCTCTCGCGCTCATCATGCGGCTGGCTCTGTTGTCGGCCATATCCTGGATGTTCCGGCTGACCGAGCCGCTATTCCATGTGGGCGCCCTGGATTTCTCGGGGCGGGATCTCATCCTGATTCTCGGGGGCTTCTTCCTGGTCTTCAAAGGCACCATGGAAATGCACGAGCGTGTGGAAGGCAAGGGGCACGCCGTTCTGCAGTCCCCTGCCTATGCAAGCTTCGGCATCATCGTGACCCAGATCGTGGTGCTCGACGCCGTCTTCTCGCTTGATGCCGTCATCACCGCCGTGGGGATGGTCGACCACCTTGAAGTCATGATGGCCGCGGTCGTCATCGCAATCGGCGTCATGCTGGTGGCCTCCAAGCCGCTGACCCGCTTCGTGAATGCGCACCCCACTGTGGTGATCCTGTGTCTGGGGTTCCTGCTCATGATCGGCTTCTCCCTGGTGGCAGAAGGATTCGGCTTCAAGGTGCCCAAGGGCTATCTGTACGCGGCCATCGGTTTCTCCGTCATCATCGAGATGCTGAACCAGCTGGCGCGGCGCAACCTGCTGCTGGCACGCTCCGACAGGCCCATGCGCGAACGCACGGCAGAAGCCGTCATGCGGATGCTGGGCAAGCGCAGCACGGCCGCTGCAGAATCGCCGAATGCGGGCCCCGAGCCCATGGACGCCATTCCCTTTGCCGAGGAAGAACGCCACATGGTCAGCGGTGTGTTGCGTCTGGCTGAACGCAGCGTCCATTCGGTGATGACGCCTCGCACCGACATCACCTGGATCAACCTGGATGACGAACCGGCTTTGATCCGCGAGGAGATCAATCGCACGCCTCACGGCTTCTATCCCGTCTGTCGCGGCTCGCTGGACGAAATCATCGGCATCGGTCGCGCCAAAGACCTGATCACCGACCTGATCGTGGACGGTCGGGTGAACCAGCAACGTCTGCGCCCGCCCATCATCGTGCATGAAACCGTACGGATGCTGGACCTCATCAACACCCTGAAGTCCGCGCGCGGCCAGCTCGTAATCGTGATCAACGAATTCGGCACGGTCGAAGGCTTGGTGACGCCCATTGACGTCTTCGAAGCCATTGCGGGCGACTTCCCGGATGAAGATGAAACACCGGACATCATCGTCAAGACCGACAACCAGTGGATCGTCGAAGGCGGCACCGACCTGCATCATTTTGAACAGACACTCGACGTCGAAGGGCTGTCACAGGAAACGGATGACTTCAGTACCGTGGCGGGCTTCCTGCTTCAGCAGCTGGGAAAACTTCCGGAAGTCGGCGAAACCTTCACCTTGCGGCATCGGCCGTACGAATTGCACTTCCGCATCCTGGAGCTTCACGGCAGGCGCATCGCCAAGGTATTCGTGGAACGCTCGGGCTTGTCGGACGATCAGCCTTCGCCCGAGGCCGCCTGAGCTGGGCCGAAGCCGCTGGCCCGCACTGTGTTATAGTTACGCGCTTCGAGTCGGGGCGTAGCGCAGCCTGGTAGCGCATCTGGTTTGGGACCAGAGGGTCGAAGGTTCGAATCCTTTCGCCCCGACCATCTATATCCGAAAAGGGGCTTGCGTCGCGCACACGCAAGCCCCTTTTCCCATTGGCTTTCGGCCCGATGCCTTCTCACGACATGAATATGCTGACCATCATGGAAGGCGACGGCATACGCAGTCTGCACTTCGGAAGTTCCGCCGTGCAGGGCGCGATGTACGTTGCACGCCCTTTCGACATCGCGCTGGAATATGTCCGGCAGATGATGATGTGGCTGCTGTTTCGCGAGGAAGCCGAGCATATCGTACAGCTGGGCCTGGGTGCGGCCGCATTGACCAAGTATTGCCATCGCCACCTGTCGCCCGCGCGGATTACCGCCGTAGAGCTGGATCCGGGCGTGGTCGATATCTGCCGCCGGCATTTCGCCCTTCCGCCCGACGACGACCGGCTGGAGATCCTGAACATGGACGCACTGGATTACGTGAGCGATTTCTCGCGGCGCCGCTCCATCGACATCCTGCAGGTGGACCTGTACGACGCCCAGGCCGACGGCCCCGTGCTGAGTTCGGAAGCCTTCTACGCCGCTTGCGCGAACTGCCTGAGCTTCCAGGGGATGATGACGGTCAACCTCTACTGCCAGAACGCGGACCATATCCGCCACATTCAGGCGATCGAGGCCTCCTTCGAGGCGGTGGCCTGGCTGCCTGAAGTCCATGATGGAAACATCGTGGCGCTTGCTTTCAAGCGTGCGCCTTCCGTGGATTTTGAGGACCTCCGCCGTCGTGCGCGGGACATACACGGCCGGACCGGCCTTCCTGCCCATACGTGGGTTGAAGGTCTGGAGGCATGGATGCGCGGCGAGCTCGACATGCCCGCCCAAGGGCCCGCGCTACAGATCAAGCACCAGGCGCTCGCCCTTCCTCGAACGTGAGCAACACGCCATCATGCGTTGATTTTCACGACGTTCTGCCGGGCTCAGAATACTGTCGCGATGGTCGATGTCGCCCGACACGACAGCGACTTCGCAGACTCCGCACAGCCCTTCCTCGCAATCACTCTGCACGTCGATGTTCTTCGCGCGCAATGTGTCCAGCAAGCTCTGGTCGTTCGGTACCGTGAGCGTCAGACCGGAATTGCGCAATTCGACCTCGAAGGGAAGTTCCTTTGCGGGATCCAGTTTCGGACGCTCATTGCTGAAGTGCTCGACATGCAAGGCGGTGTCGGAAATGCCCGCTGCCGTCACCGCGGCCTGAAGAGCTTCCAGCATGCGGTTCGGCCCACAGGCATAGATCTGGGGGTCGGTGGCCGCGAGACGGGATGCCAGCGCGGTGAAATCGTTGCGGCGTCCCTCTTCGCTGACATGCAGCTGCAGGCGGTCGCCATGCAAGGCCAGCAGCGTATCGCCGAACGCCATCCAATCGAGATGTCGGCAGCTGTAATGGAATTCGTAATCCAGGCCCAGGGCGCGGGCGCGCCAGGCCATCGCCATGATGGGCGTAATACCAATGCCGCCGGCCACGAAGACATAGCGGCCGCCATGGCTTTCGTCCATGCGGAAGTGATTGCGCGGGCCTCGCACACGCAACATATCGCCGGAGCTGATG
>JAEWFK010000169.1 GCA_023388835.1 Pseudomonadota bacterium
ATGCAATGGATGGGCAGGCGGCATGATTGACGCCGGACAGCGTGATGGTGAAGGCGGCCCCCGCAGCCGCTTCAGCCACGCTCACTTCGCCGTCGGAGCCCAGCCCATGCCGCACCGTGGGCGAAGCAACGTCGCCGGAGACTGAAAAAATACTGGAGTCGCGCACCATGTTGGCGAGGTTCGAAGTGCCGATCCCTTCATACGGGGTGGCGCTTCCGTTCGACGCATTGACCTGCGTGTGCAGGATGAAGCGGGCGAGCTCTTCGCCCACTTTCGGAACCTTGCTCTCAATGACGTAAGCACTGACGGTGGGAATCGCAATGATGGCAAGCAGCAAGACGATTGCCATGACGATAGATACCTCCACCAGGGAAAAGCCGGCTTGTGCGAGGTCGGGCTTTCTTTGGGAAATGGCACGGGACACCGCAGAGAAGCCCTTCCGTTCCGATGTCGCGCATATAGACTGTATATCCATTGTGTCTCCTTTAGTTATCTGGCTGAATACTTCATTCAACGAGCGGGAAGCGCCGGGCCGCCTCTTATTGACTTGCATGAAAAAGAGCCAGGGCCCTACGCATATCGTCGATGGCCGCGTAGTGCCACAAGGCCACTGTGAACACGCCCAGTACGGCCGACAGCAACAAGCACCAACGCATGACGGCTGCCTGGCCGGCGACCGTGTGCAGAACATGACGCTCCACCCACGTACTGCAATGCCGCAGGCCCTCGACCAGGCCCCGCGCAGTAATCATGTCATCAAGAAACCAGAGCTGAGGCGGATCGAGCAGCCCCGTATCAAAGACGGCCGCACCGAATTTACCGGCGTCAGCGTGTTCCAGCATGGCTTGGACATGTCCCGCCAACCACGGAGAAGCGCCCGCCTGTTGCAGGCTCAACGCAAAGCGCAAGCGTGTGGTGCCGTGTTCGTCCTTTCCCAGCGCCACAGCCAACAGGGCAAGAAAGCGCAATGCCTGCACCTGTCGATACACGCGCCACGGACCGGTCGCATCGAGAAGGCGACGCAGACGCCCGGCGTAACGCCCAAAAGACAGAGAAATCAGCCACGGCGTTGCGAGGCAGGCGAAGGCCACCAAAGGCCAGAGCTCGGCAATCGCCTCGGCGAGGCTGAACAGCGACCGTGCCGAGGCGCCATGATATTCAGAAGGAATAACGGAGAAGGTTTCGCGCAGGCGCGGCACAGTGAAGCCGGGTACAGCCAGCAGCGTGGCGCCCACGACCGCCATGGCCATCACTGCAGTAAGCAAAGAGGCGCGCAGAATGCCGGCCGCGGCTTCGAGCACACCCAGAACGCGAGACAGCTCGCCCAGCGCGGCGACCAGCGTATCGTTGCCGCGGGCCTGAGCGCTACGCAGCACAGCGAGTTCGGCGGCCGGAAAGACGCCGAACCATGTGGCGTACAAGTCGCCGCCGGCCGCCTGAAAGACTTCGTGCCAGCGCCGCGACAGGCGGCCGCGCGGCGATTGGCCACCATGGCGGCGGGCATCCGTCGCGAAGATGTGCTTGAGCGTCAGCGTTCCGCGCGTGCCTTCCAGCAAAGCGGAGAGATAGTCGTAGTAGTGACGGCGGTCGCGTCGGAACCGGTAAGCGTCCAGCCACATGGCCGCTGCTCCACGGGCTGCCTGAGGGGCGCTGGCATGCTGTGCCGCACGGTCACGCCAAGGAAAGCGTTTCGTCCGCCGCATCATGATCGTGCTCTCCGGGCGGGACGCAGCGCACGCAAACGGGCTTCTGTCGCCAGAGAGTGGAAGCGCTCTTCGATGTCGGCAGGATCGAACCTTCCTTGATAGGCGGACTCCATGGCGCCGGCCATGGCGGAACGCAGAGGTAGGAAGCCTCGGCCTCTGCCGCGGTCACGAATCCATTCGAGCAGATCCGGTTGCAGCCGCGGTTCGATCATTTCTGCGGCGACCGAGCGGCCGCTATAGCCGAATAGCTCTGGGAGCTCTTGTTTGCGGCACTGTGAGCAGCCCTGCGGATTGCGCCGGCGCAGCGCTTGCACCGGCCCTGGAAACAGCGCCTCCAGTTCGCTGAGCCGGCGAGCTTCGAACGGGTCGCTGCGCGCCGTGTCAGAGAAAGGCACAGCGCACGCGGCGCAGAGGCTGGGCAGCAGGGCCTGCCACACCAGTAATTTAAGGGTGCCAGGCATGGCGAGGAAATCGCGAGACACGCCGATGAAGTCCGAAGCCAGACGCTCCGGGATGAAAGCGGCTGACGGCGCATGCACGGTGGTATAGACATTCACACCGGAACCGGCCAAGTCCATGAAGGCCAGGCCCGTTTCCCGATCACGTATCTCGCCCAGCAGCACGTCGCTCATGGCGGAGCGCTTGAGCGCGCGCAGCTTGGTCGCGAAGGCCGCATGGGCGTCGGTATCCAGGCGCCGCGCGATGGAGTTCTGTATCGCGCCCGGAATCGTGTATTCCACCGGGTCCTCGATCGTGATGACTTTTCGATCGGAAGGCAGCCGGGCAATGAGCGAGGCCAGCGTCGTCGACTTGCCCGACCCGACGGTTCCGGCGAACACCACTGCGCCGCCGCCTGAAGACAGCGCCTGTTCCAGCATCTCGATCTGATCGGGAAGATAGCCGAGGGATTCCAGAGGCGGGATGGCGGCCGCCCGATTTTTTTCAAGCAGCCTTAGACAGACGCTGGGGCCCTTGTCTCCGGCCATGGACGCCCAGCGCAGCATGACTTCGCGGCCGGCATAATGGCGCAGGATGCTGCCTTGCTGCTCGATCGATGGATCGAAGACGGCGCCGTTGCCGCCCGAGACGTCCATCCACGCGACGGACAGCATTTCCATGAGCGTGCGTGTGGGCATGCGGCGGAAGCAGCCAGGCGCCACGTAGCGCCCGCACAGCGTGTATTTCACCTCGGATTCCGGCTCATGCAGATTGACGTTCAGATGAAGATCACTCGCGCGGTTCAGTACGCCCCACTCCACCAGCTCGTGAAAGGCCTCGGCCAGCGCGCCCCGCCCTGCGGAAGGCTCCAGTACGGTCCCTTCCTTGCGTCGAAAGGCATCCCGCGCCACGGCGAGGAGCAGGCTGGCGTTCAGTATGTAGCGTGAAGGCGCGGCAGGCGGATAACCCGCCTGGGCGATGCGGCGCGCCAGCTCATCGGCCTGGTCGCTGCCCACGAGCTCGGCGAGCGCAAAGATTGCCGCCGTGCCATCCTCGAGTTCCACCGGACAGATGCGGGCCGCCAGTGCTTCCACTCCAAACTCGCCGCTGAGCGAACGGCGCAAGGCGGGACGAAGCGCAAGTAGTGCCTCCGTATCGGGCAGCAGCCCCGCCCACGCGGCGGCGTACTGCGTTGCGGTCAAGGTGACATCCGCCACACCAGGTGGCGGGGCAGAACGACGGGTGGCCAGGCGCGCCAACATCAGCGGCTCCCGGCGCGCGGCAGGCACAGGACTGTTTCTTCTTCGTTGCGCTCCAGGCGTATGCAGGCACCGGCCAGTTCCTTGAGGCGGTAGTGATCGTCGCCGCCCATGGCCCGCCCTATGGGCTGGCTCTGCCCGCGCAGATAGAGATAGGCGCGCTCGCCCGCGCGCACTTCGGCGAACAGGCGTTTCCCGACACCATAGATGCCCACCAGGCGCGGCTGTTCCGATACGTTCATGCCATGAGCAGGAGTTGCAGCAGGGTTCGATAAAGCGCCGGAACGGCCCTGACGGTTCCGTCTTGCGGCTTCGAGGGCGCGCTCGCTGTCCAGGCGCATGAGTTCACGTACCGTAAGCTGCTCCGTCGTCAGGCCCGGTGTCGGATCCGGGCCCAGACCGGCGCTCACCGGTTTGGGAAGCAACGCCAGAGGCATCAGCAACAATGGGGTGAGTATCGTCGACTTCATAGAGGACTCCCGACAGCGAAACGCGCAGGCCGCTGCTGCGCAAGGACGGTTGATCAACAGGCACCACCTGCAACACGATGCGTTCCCAACTCATATGGGCCGCTTCAGGCAACAAGAGGCTCAGGGATCTCAACGGCGCCTGCACCCGGACGCTGCGGCGCTGATAAGCCTTGACTCCGGGCGGCCGTGCGATCAGCCGCTGTTGCGCATCACGAGGGGCGCGCGTGGCAAGAGGTTGGGGCGCTTCCAGCCGAAGCTCGGCGAAAGCGGGCAACATGGATTGCAAGGCGCTGAATAACCTGGCTTCGTTCTGGCGCGCTTGTCGCAGCAACACTTCATTCAGCGGCAAGGCTTGCATGGGAACCGACCAGGCTGCCAACGCGCCTTCCATGGGATTGAAGGATAGGGTCCAGTCGGGTCTCGCCGCGAGGATGAAGCCGTGATTGTCTGCGTTATCGCCACGTCGATAACGGGCGCGGCAGTTCCAGGACATGCCTTGGGGCGAGCAGTCCGTCTCGGCCAGATGCCAGTCCGCGGTGGCCACCGGCAGATCGTGCAAGCTTTCCAGCACGGATTGCAGCCCGGCGACGCCGTGTACTGCATGAAACTGCGCGGATTCGGCAATTGCGCTTTTCCAGGCGGCGGTAGGATCGACGACCGGCTCCGGCTCCGGGCCGTCGGCGCCGAAGAGAACCGCGCGGCCGGCCAAGGTGATCACCCCTGCGCCTGAGGCGAGCAGTACACAAAAAGCCGGTGTCGACAGGCCCATGGGACCCACCTTCTGCAAAGGCCGGCCGTTCTCCGCCGCAGCCTTGAATAGTGAATCCAGCAGGCTTTCGTTGGCGGCAGGGCCTTCAAGCAGGACGAGCCCAGGATGCGCTTCCTTCAATAAGGCCAAAGTGTCATGCATGGGAGCCGACGCATCGTATAAGTGATCGCCACGCGTCATGACGGCCCCGTCGTGCGCCGCCACCAACCATTGCTTCCCACCCGGCAATGGGACCACGGCGGCCACCGCTCCTTGCGGATGCATGTGCGCGAACAAGGCGGCAGCGCTGCAGTAGCGCTGGACGCGGGCACTACGCAAGCGGCCTCGCAACAGTCCCACGGACGCGGCGCCGCCCGAGGAAATGACCATCTGCCGGGCGCGGCGGCGCCTGGCCAGCGAACGCGCCTGGCTTTCAGGACGGCTTCCCAGCAGCGGGAACCACTCCATGCCGAAGACGAGGGAAACGCCGTCGCGGCCGATGAGTTCAGGGCTCATGGATTCAGAATCCCTCTTCCACGTGTGCCGTGACCACCATCACCGTAGTCAGGCGCTGGGTGCTCGCCCGATCGCTTCCCCCCAGCGCCAAGGGCAGGCCTGGGTTCAGCCGCCGCGACTCCGTCTCCTGAGTGCTGCGGTCAAATCCGGAAATGACCAGTGGCTGCCCTGGCATGAGCGCGACCTGTTGCACCGTGCCATTGCCGTCTATGGTGATCTGCTGCAGCTGCAAGGGATTGCTGCTGTCGCCAAAGGTCACTGACTTGAGGGGTTGCGCCATCGTGTTGTCGTACGCGACCGACAGCAGCACCTGGCCGTCTTCCTGCGCATCCGGCACCAATGTGACCAGAGAGCCGACGGTCTCCTCGCGTTGAGTGACCGACACAGTGGGCAAAGAGAGATCGAGCTGGCTGCGCTGCGTGGTGGCCTCGACCTTGTCGATATACGAAAAGGTCGTACGAACGGCATGGGTGACGGGCCGACGATTGAGTGTGAGCACAGGCAGGCTGTTGCGGCGCACGATGCGGCCGGCGGTGCCCAAGGCCTTGACGACTACTTCGCTTCCCATGTAGCGGCCTTCAGTGGCGCCCATGCTGAGAAAACCAGAATCACCGGCAGCCGCGCCTGCCATGCCGGCGGACATCGCCAGTCGTGCACCCGTGAAAACGAGTTCCCAGTCGATGCCGGCCTCGGCACCGTCTTCTATGGCCACGGTCAGCTCTTCGAAGAGCAGGCGCACGCGGCGCGTCATGGCACGGTTCTCACGCTCCACGAAGCCGGCTACGCGGCGCAGCACTTCCGGCGTATCAGTCACAATCAGCATCGCTGAAGCGCCCGGTTCTGCGACTACCACGCCGGCTCGAGAGAGAAAGGGTTCGACCCGGGCGCGTACGGTTGCAAGGAGGTCGTGTCGGGTCGAGGACAGCTTGGTGCTGGAAGTGCTCGCGAAACCTTCGCGCGAAGCTTCGTTGCGCAGGCCGAGCGAAGCCTCTGCCTCCCCCTGCAGAGTGAGCGCGCGCACGTCGAACGCGCGGGTTTCGGTCCGATAGAACTCAATGCGTTCGTCGGCGTAACGCCACATCACACCGAGACGGGCGCCGACCCGGTCGAGCGTCCGAGCCAAAGGTTCCGGCCCGCCCTCCAGCTCGACGGTCGTAGGCGCCGACTGCAGCGTTGTCGCCGCCACTGATTCCAGGCGTGACAAGAAGACGGCCGACGGCAATAAGCTTTCGGGCCGGACATAGACCGCAATCCCTGTGGCGCGTGTGATGCGCTGCGCGAGTTCAGGCAAGGCCAGCGGGCCCTCGTCGAACAACAGTGTTGTATCTACATTGGCTCTAAGCGCCAACGGCATCGTGACTTCGCGCGCCAGCGGCTGGGATTTACCCGCAAGCCAGGGGCGAGAGACCTCTTGAGCGGCACGGTGACGGGCGGCCTCGGACACGGCGGTAAAGCCTTCATGCGCGCTTTCTATGCGGTTGCCTGCCATTGATGCGGCCTGCACGATCTCTTGCACGCGTTGACCCAACGCACATCCGGACGAAGACGCCGCCACGATCAGCAGGACGAGCACCAAGGGCCAGTTCATGACATGACCCCCATCCCCTTGCGGCGATCACAGGGCTGGGCATAGGGCACGACGCGAACCACACGATTGGAATAGAAACAGGGCTGCAAAGGCCGATCTCCCATTTCCGTCGCGGCCAGCAGTTCACGCACCGCTGATTTGAAGTCGGTCTGGAAGCCGGCTTCACCGACCAGCGGGATATCGACATCAACGGCCCAATGCTCCGAAGAGAATGTCCAGCCGGCTATCGACGCCCATCGTTCGATCGCCTGACGCATGGTGATGTCCGCCGGGCCCACATCGAAGCGGCGAAAGCCCGACGCGGCCGAATCCAGCTCCACAGCGAAGGACAGTTCAGTGAGGGCCGCGGCGCCCGACGGGATATCGGCGGCCGCCGCGACGGACGCGGGAGCATCGATAGAAGCGGTGGAGACCATTTCTCCGCCAGGCGGCGAAGCCGGCGCCACGGGCGGCGAAGCCGGCGCCACGGCTGACGAAGCCGATGCCACGGCTGGCGAAGCGGAGCCTACCGCTACCGAGGCGGAGTCCGCGGGCTCCGCTTGCAACGGCAAGGTGCCCGCGACGGTAGCGCCATGATGGCCGACTCGCCGAATCGCGCCGCGCAGATGGCCGCCGCGGACTTCGAGATGTTCATACAGGGCTCCCACTACCATGTACGGCCCCTCCCGCCGATATGAAACGGGTCGCCAACCGGCGGCGGTCACTTCGAAAACGGCCGGCCAAGCGCCTTCTGGCGGAAACTGCAGCCACATGCGTTCACCGTCATCAAAGACCTGCACGGGCATGATCTCGGGGTCGCCTTCGAGCTGCCAGTCGAAATCGAACTTGGTAAAACCGCCGGACCGGCTCTGGCCGCCGGCCGAAGCCGCCAGGTGGCCCCCAGCGCTGTCAGCCCCCCCTGCAGCCGGCCAGGGCCATGCCAGCCGGGGCCCGCCTTCAGGCGCAGCACAGCCCGAAAGACCGAGAAGCAACAGGAAGAGCGAACGTGAAATCGACATGGCCCGGCAGCTCGAACAAGAGGTTGAAAAGCCGGACGCACCGGCATCGTCGCCATCATGCCGCCGCATCAACCGCGGTGCCAGACTGAGATATACGAACTGATTCTTTGATCCGCCGGACCGATTTATCCCAAAGGACAAGGCCAAAAAAAGGGGGTCAGTTCACTATGCCGGCCCCCTTTCTCATCCGCAAAATCCTGGTCAGATCTCGATTGCTGATTCCTGAATCGTGATCTGACCTCGATTCCTGGTCCCTGAATCGTGGTCTGACCCCGGTTTTCGGCTTACTGCTTCATGATCTTGCCGGCTTCGCTGCTGGCGGACTTCAGGGCCGTCATGGCGGGCTGGTTGCCTGCCAAGGCCTGAATGAGCTGCTTGTGGAACATTTCCCGGATCTCGGGATAGTTCTTCACGCGAAAGCCGCGCGAGGATTCGCCCGGTGCGCCGGCATAGGCCGACACGAGCGTGGGCCATTGGTCGAGATTCCGGTAATAGGATTTACCGGTCTCATCGAAAGCCTGTTGAGTCAGCGGCAGGTAGCCGGTGGACTGGTACCAGTTTGCCGCCTGCTTGGGCTGCGCCAGGTAGGAAAGGAAAGAGGCGGTGGCTTTGTCGGTTTCCTTGGGCTGGCCGGAAATCACCCACAGGGCCGAGCCCGACAGGAAAGGGTTGCCGGGCTGCTTGGTGACTTCGGGATAGTACGGCAGGCCGCTCACGCCGAAGTTCAGCTTGGAAGCCGAGTTGAACCAACCCAGATTGCCGGACGCCGACATCAACACGGCACACTCGCCCTTGGCGAAACGTTCCGCTGCCGCAGTGTTGAATTCGGGTTTGACCATGAGTTCGGAGCGGACCCAGCTGATCATCATGGACAGATGCCGCACGAACATGACGTCAAACTTGAACGCGGGGGCGCCCTTGCCCTTGAGCCCATTGTCATTGGACAGATAGGGCTGCTTGTTCACCGCCGCCAGGTTTTCCAAGTTGATGGAAACCGGCTGATCGCTCGTGAAGGGGCAGCTGCGCGAACCATTGTTCGCCAAGTCCACGAGTTGGGCCTGCAGGCCGGACCATGTGCGCTCAGGCTGCAGCGGCTTCAAATTCGCCTTCTTGAAGGCGTCGACGTTGTAGTACATGACCGGCACCTCGGCCATATAAGGCAAGGCGACCATGCGGCCCTTGCCGTCGCGCGCGAATGCGTTGTTCTCCGACAGGAACCACTTCGCGTTCTTGATGGGATGTGTGGCCAGCAAGGCATACAAAGGCTGCACGAACGAGCGGCCACCGTTCTCGGGCGCCCAGTTCTCTTCAAGCTGCGCCAGATGCGGTTTGTCCTCGCGCTTCTTGGCGCCGGCGATGGCTTTTTCGACTTCGTCGAGAGATTTGAAGGCCTTCAGGCGGACCTTGACGTCGCTTTGCGAACGATTGAAGTCGTTCACCATGCTTTCGAAGGCATCCGCATTGTGCGGATTCAATGCATGCCAGACACGGATGTCGGTCGCCGCGGATGCGCCAAAGGACGCGGCGATGGCCACCGTGGCGGACGCCCACGCCAGAACGCGCGCCGTGCTTGCGGTGCGTACATACCCTGATCGATTCATAACTCGTTTCAACCCAGAAATGGAAATTCGGGTTCCGGACGGTGGCCGCTGATGAGATCCGCCAGCGCCTTGCCCGAGCCGACACCCATTGTCCACCCAAGCGTACCGTGCCCCGTATTGAGATAAAGATTGGAAATTCGGGTCCTCCCGATAAGGGGGACGTTGGACGGAGTTGCCGGACGCAACCCAGACCAGTAGCGTACATTATCAAAATCAAGGACGCTTGGAAACAGCTCTCTCGCCATTCGAGACATCTGCTCACAACGTGCCGTATTCAGGGCGCGTGTATACCCGCCAAGCTCGGCGGTGCCGGCCATGCGCAAGCGTGAACCCAGGCGGCTGTACACCACCTTGTGCTCGCTGTCGGTCAGGCTGACACTTGGGGCGGCGTCGGGGTCCAGGATATCGAATGTGGCCGAATAACCCTTGGCCGGATACACAGGGCATGGAACTCCCAGCGGCGTGACGAACTGCGGCGTATGCGAACCCAGTGCCGCCACGTAGGCATCGGCGCGCAGCAGTTCATATTGGCCGTCAGGCCCGATCAGCTCGGCCGCGTGCACGCTTCCGCCCGCGCTGATGAAGCGGCTCAGTTGGGTGCCATAGCGGAAATCCACGCCGGCATCGCTTGCCATGCGCGCCAACTCCTGGGTGAACACGAAGGCGTCGCCGGATTCATCTTCGGGCGTGTAATCACCCCCCACGATGGCATGACGCATCGGCGCCAAGGCGGGCTCGATCGCCGTGACTTCATCAGCGCTGACGATGCGGCGGTCCACACCGTAATCCCGCATGACCTCGGCGACCTTCTGCGAGCTTTCGAACTCGGCGGCGCTGCGATAAAAGTTCAGGATGCCGCGTTCTTGCTGCTCGTACTCAATGCCCAGCTCGCGGCGCATCTCCTGCAAGGTGCGGCGGCTGTATTGGGCCATGGCCACCAGAGCGCTGACATTGCGCGCGACCCTGGCCGGCCGGCATTCCCGAAGAAACATCAGGCCCCACCACCACTGGCCAAGATCGGCCTGGGGCCGGAAAGACAAGGGGGCGTCGTCCTTACCGAACCACTTGAGCAGCTTCCCGAAAACCTGAGGATTCGCCCAGGGCTCGGCGTAGGACACGGAAATCTGTGCGCCGTTGGCGCGGGTGGTTTCCATGCCCGCCTGCAGCTGCCTGTCCACCACGACGACATCGTGTCCCGCCTGATTGAGCCACCACGCTGTAGCCGTCCCTATGATGCCGCTGCCCAGAACCGCGATCTTCATCTGTTTACCCCGCTGCCTTCCGGCCCGCGCGGACGGGACGGAAATAGTTGCCGATCTGTCCGTTTATCCGTCTGTCCGTCAGGCTGCGTCCGCCGCATTGGTGAAGGCGTCCGCGAAGAATTCGTCTTCAGGAAGCCCGCACACTGCGGAAAAATCATGCCGGGCATTTTCCACCATGATGGGTGCGCCGCAGGCATAAACCTGATAGCCGGAAAGATCGGGAATGTCTTCAATGACTGCACGATGCACGAAGCCGCTGCGGCCTTGCCAGCCGTCTTCCGCCAAGGCGTCTGAAACCACCGGTATGTAGTGGAAGTCCGGCAGCGTGGTTTCCCATTCGCGCGCCATGGCGTCCATATAGAGATCTGCCGGGCGGCGCCCGCCCCAATAGAAGCGCACCGGCCGCTTGCTTCCAGCAGAGACCATGTGCTCGATCATGGCCTTGATCGGCGCGAAGCCGGTCCCGCTGGCCAGAAAGACCGCGGGCTTGTCGCTTTCCCGCAGGAAGAAGGAGCCCAGGGGCGCTTCCACGCGCAGGATTTCGCGGACTTTCATTTGGGTGGCGCCCGCCGCAAATACGTGATCGGTGAAGACCCCGCCCGGCGTATGCCGGATATGCAACTCCACGAGGTTGGATTCGTTCGGCGGGGTGGCCATGGAGTAGCTGCGGTGCTTGCCATCTTTCAGGATGAAATCCAGGTACTGCCCCGGGTAATAACGAAAGGGATCGGACGCCGGCAGCTGCAGCTTGATCACCATGATGTCATCGGCGAGTTTTTCCATGGCCATCACCCGCGAGGGCATCTTGCGGATCTGGATATCGCTGGCCATGCGGATTTCCTGAGCCTCGATCACGAGGTCAGTCATAGGACGCGCCTGGCAAAAGAGGGTATAGCCCTGTTCGCGCTCATCTTCCGACAACACTTGCATGGCGCCGGGTCCCGGCTCGAAGCCGCCTTCCACCACCCTGCCCTTGCAGGTCGTGCACGCTCCGTTGCGGCAGCTATAGGGAAGAACGATGCCCGCCGCCAGCGCGGCGTCGAGCACGGACTGCCCGTCTTCGACGGTAAATTCGTGATGACTGGGCAGTACGGTGACCTTGAAACTCATATCCTCGAAATTTCCGGTAAAAGTTCAGTTCCCTGCATTTTATGTCGAACGCCGGAACAACTGCGGTTGACGTACCTTGAGCGATAGCGCACGGCCTTTGCGGGCCCGCTTGCCGATGAAGTCGGCCAGCGCAGCCAGGTTCATTTCAACGTCGGTTTCCTTATTGCGATAGACGCCGCGTGCCACGAGCCCCTGCTGGCCGACTGCCACCCACTGGGCCAAGGCGTCGCCGTCGTCAAGCCCCATAAGCTGCGTGCCCCGGCCGGAGGTCATGGTCTTGAGTTCATCCAAGGGGACGACCAAGAAGCGCCCGCTTTTCGCGAGCATGGCCAGATGCGTGTCTTCAGGATTCAGCAACAGCGGCTTCATCCAGGTATCGCCCTTGTCAAGCGAGAAGAATTGCTTGCCCGCGCGCTGGCGGGTGGTGAGATCGGAATGGCGCGCAATGAAGCCATGGCCGCTGCGCGCCGCCACCACATAACGGTTGTCTGATGGACCTGCGACCACGTGCACGATACGAGTCCCCGGTTCAATCTCGATCATGGACGTGATCGGCTGCCCGTCTCCGCGCGCCGACGGCAGGCCGGCCACCGCCACGGTGTAGACGCGGCCCGTGTCCGAAAACGCGACCAGCTCCTGCGTGCTCAGGCATTCGATCGCATCGTACAGGCTGTCACCGGCCTTGAAAGAGAATTGCGAGGCATCATGGCCGTGGCCTTGGCGGGATCTCAGCCACCCTTTCTGAGAGATGATGACCGTCACCGGCTCTTCCACCACCTTCTGTTCCAGCACCGCCCGCTCGGCGGCCTCGATCAGGGTGCGTCGGTCGTCGCCGAACTCCTTCGCGTCGGCTTCGATCTCCTTGATCATCAGCCGCTTGAAAGCGTTGGGATTGTCCAGGAGCTCTTGCAGCTTTTTCTGCTCGTCGCGCTGGCGCGTCAGTTCCTGCTCGATGCGTATGCCTTCCAGCCGGGCCAACTGACGCAGGCGCATTTCCAGGATGTCCTCGGCCTGGCGCTCGCTCAGCCCGAAGCGCTCCATCAGAGCGGCGCGCGGTTCGTCCGATTCCCGTATGGTCTGAATCACTTCATCGACATTCAGATAGACCACCATCCGGCCCTCCAACACATGGATGCGGTCCGTCACCTTGTCCAGACGATGCTGAGTGCGGCGCGTCATGGTGTCGGCGCGGTAGGACAGCCACTCGGTCAGCATGCCCCGCAGGCTGGCTTGCCCGGGACGCCCATCCCGGCCAATGCAGACCAGATTGATGGCCACGCTGGACTCCATGCTGGTCTGGGCCAGCAACGCCGTCACCAGCTCATCACGCCCGATGCGGCTGCTCTTGGGTTCGAAGACCAGGCGCACTGCCGCTTCTTTACCGGATTCATCGCGCACGGCGTCCAGCAGGCTGAGCATCAGGGCCTTGGTCTGCTGTTGTTCCTGCGACAGCGCCTTCTTGCCGGCGCGCACCTTGGGATTGGTACGCTCCTCGATCTCTTCGAGCACCCGCTGCGCGGATGTACCGGGCGGCAGTTCCGTGACCACCATCTGCCACTGCCCGCGCGCCATTTCCTCGAAATGCCAACGGGCCCGCGCCTTGATGGACCCGCGTCCGTGTTCATAGATCTGCCGGATTTCATCGGAAGAAGAGATGATCTGCCCGCCGCCCGAGAAATCGGGGCCGGGCACGAGCGCGTGAAGATCGTCGTCGCTCAACTTGGGCTGGCGGATCAGCGCCACGCAGGCCGCCGCGATCTCACGCAGATTGTGCGATGGGATTTCGGTGGCCATGCCCACGGCAATGCCCGAGGCGCCATTGAGCAGGACGACCGGCAGCCGGGCAGGCAGCAGCGCCGGCTCTTTCTGGCTGCCATCGTAGTTGGGCAGGAAGTCGACCGTGCCCTCATCGAGTTCGTCCAGCAGCACGCGTGCGAAAGGCGTGAGCCGCGCTTCCGTATAACGCATGGCCGCGGCGTTGTCGCCATCACGCGAACCGAAGTTGCCGTGGCCGTCCACCAGGGGATAGCGCAGCACGAAGCTTTGCGCCATACGCACCATGGCGTCGTAAGCCGCCTGATCACCATGCGGGTGATACTTGCCCAGCACGTCGCCGACCACCCGGGCGGATTTCACCGGCTTGGCGCCCGCCGCCAGCCCCATCGCCTGCATGGCGTACAGAATGCGCCGTTGCACGGGCTTCTGTCCGTCGGAGACTTCCGGCAGCGCGCGGCCGCGCACGACCGATACGGCATAATCCAGATACGCCTGTTCCGCATACCAGGCCAGCGTGATGCTGTCATCGTCGGCGGGCATTCCCGCCTGTGTTGCGTCCATTAAAAATTCTCCCAGTGCCGCCCTTGCAGGCGAGGCATGCTTGCCGGCTGACGATCAGACGTCCACGTCCGCCAGATTGCCTTTTTCTTCCAGCCAGGTGCGCCGCTGTCCCGACTCGCCCTTGCCCATCAGCATGCCGAACATCCGCTTGGTGTCTTCCCGGCCCGGATCGCCATAGGCAACCGGCAGCAGACGACGGGTGTCCGGGTTCATAGTGGTGTCCCACAGTTGTTCCGCGCTCATTTCGCCCAGACCTTTGAAGCGGCTGATGCTCCAGCTGCTTTCGCGCACGCCGTCGCTGCGCAGCTTGTCGAGCACGGAGTCCAGCTCCGCCTGATCCAGGCAGTACAGCTTTCGGGCCGGGCGCTTGCCCGCCGCGGGGACGTCCACGCGAAAGAGCGGCGGTCGGGCCACGCAGACATTGCCGGCTTCGATCAGCTGCGGGAAATGGCGGAAGAAAAGCGTGAGCAGCAGAACCTGTATATGCGAGCCGTCGACGTCGGCATCGGAAAGAATGCAGATGCGGCCATAACGCAGATTGGAAAGGTCCACCGTGTCCGTGGGCCCATGCGGGTCGACGCCGATGGCCACAGCGATGTCATGGATCTCGTTGTTCGCGAAGAGGCGGTCCTTGTCGACCTCCCAGGAATTCAGCACCTTGCCGCGCAGGGGCAGGATGGCCTGGAATTCCTTGTCGCGCCCCATCTTGGCGGAGCCGCCGGCGGAATCCCCTTCCACCAGAAAGAGCTCCGTGCGCGAGACATCGCTGGATTCGCAGTCGGTCAGCTTGCCCGGCAACACCGCCACGCCCGAACTCTTGCGCTTCTCGACCTTCTGCGCCGAACGCGCGCGGGCCTGTGCCTGCCGAATCGCGCTTTCGGCCAGCTTCTTGCCATATTCCACATGGCCGTGCAGCCACAGTTCCAGCGCGTTTTTCACATAGCCGCTCACCATGCGAACGGCGTCGCGGCTGTTCAGGCGTTCCTTGATCTGTCCCTGGAACTGCGGGTCCAGCACCTTGGCCGACAACACGAAACTCGCCCGCGCGAAGACGTCTTCGGACAGCAGTTTCACGCCCTTGGGAATGAGCCCGTGCAGTTCGGCGAAAGACTTCACCGCGTTGAAGAGGCCGTCACGCAGGCCGGCTTCGTGAGTGCCGCCTCCGGTCGTGGAGATCAGATTCACGTACGACTCCCGCACGGGCGAGCCGTCTACCGTCCATACGACCACCCACTGGGCACCCTCGCCTTCCGAATAGGTTTCATCGTCCGCCCCGGCGTAGTGGCTGCCCTCGAAAGCAGGCACAATGCGTTCGCTGTCGCCCAGGGCTTCTTCCAGGTAGCTGCGCACCCCGTCGTCATACTGCCATGACTGGACATCGCCCGTCTTCTCGTTGTGGAACTCGAAGCGCACCCCCGCCAGCAGAACGGCTTTGCTGCGCAAGCTGTGCGTCAGCTCATTAAGTGGAATCCCGGGGGAATCGAAATAGCGCGTGTCGGGCCAGACACGCACCTGCGTGCCAGTCGCCTTGCGCGGCGCCGTACCCACCGTCGTCAGCGGTGTGTCGACTTCTCCGCCGGCGAATACGATCTCGTGCACCTTGCCGGCGCGCGTCACGCGCACTTCCATGCGCTTGGACAAGGCGTTCGTGACGGACACGCCCACCCCGTGCAGGCCCCCGGAAAACGCGTAGGCGCCGCCCGATTTCTTGTCGAACTTCCCGCCTGCATGCAGGCGCGTGAAGACGACCTCGACCACCGGCGCCTGTTCCTGTTCGTGCAAACCCACGGGAATGCCCCGGCCGTCGTCTTCCACCGACACGCTGCCGTCGGTATGCAGCGTGACGTTCACGCTGCGACCGAATCCGGCCAGCGCTTCATCGGCGGCATTGTCGATGACTTCCTGAATGATGTGCAGCGGATTATCGGTGCGCGTGTACATGCCGGGGCGCTGCCGTACCGGCTCCAGGCCTTTGAGCACCCGGATCGACGCTTCATCGTAGCGGGATGTGGACAATTTGGTTCCGTATAGACGTCAGGGAAACGCGTATTTTACGAGCAGCAGAGAATCGGGGTCGGACCACGATTTCCGACTGAAATCGTGGTC
>JAEWFK010000025.1 GCA_023388835.1 Pseudomonadota bacterium
TGCTCTACGACGCTTACGATGCCGCGCTGCACGCCCTGGAACAGGGTGAAAGCGCGGCCGGTGCGCTGCGGCGCTTTGAGTGGACGCTACTGGAAGAGACGGGCTATGGCATGGGCGGGGACATACCTCAGTTTGACCTGCCAGCCGAAGAAAAGCGCCTGCGGGCCATCCTTCGTTCCCGCCTGGACGAGCTCCTGGGACGGCCCTTACGCACGCGCCAAGTGATGCAGGAACTGCAACGTTATTCATGATCCGGACAATTTATGATTCTGCCGCGCCGGTCGATCCGGCCGGCGTTGCCGCCCGTGCGGCAGTGGCCGGGATGGTACCCGGCATTCTGGTACTCGACACCTGTGTGCTCCTTTCCAATGTCCTGCGACGGGCGTTCCTGCGCCTGGCGGAGCAGGGCTGTTTCATTCCGGTGTGGAGCGAACGCATCGGCGCCGAATGGCAGCGCAACGCCTCGCGCATCTGGGGTGTGGATAGGGCCGACATCGAGACGCAGTGGGCGCAGCTGCAGCAGGCATTTCCCTTTGCCTGCCAAGGCGATGTGTCCGGCCACGAAAACGGCCTGCATCGCAGTGACGCCAAAGACTGGCACGTCATCGCCGCTGGCCGGTCGGCCAAGAGCCGGCACCCCGGGCTTCATGCCGCCATCGTGACCCGCAACACCAAGGATTTCAACCGCAGTGAACTTCGCGGTTACGGTTTGACGTTGCATGATCCGGATGACATGTTGGTGCGCTGCCAGAAGAGCCACCGCGACCTCATGGCGGCCCTCCTGCCCGAACTGCCGCGCTTGGCGGCCGCGCCGGGACAAGCTCCCGACAGCCTTGAATCGCTGCTCAAGCGCGAGCGTCTGTTCCGGCTTAATCGCTTGTACGGGAGCGTTGGTTGAAGCAGGGCGTCGCTTTCTCGGTTTTCTCTTCTTGCCTTTTTGCCGCCCTGTATTACTACGCGACCGTGCTGCATCCCCTGTCGGGAGGCGCCATCTTCGCCTGGCGGGTGGTGTTGGCGCTGCCCGTACTTGCCCTGCTCATTTCGCGGGCTAGGAGCTGGAAATCCATTCATGCCGTCCATTTGCGGCTGCTTGTCGAATGGCGCTTATGGGCCGCGCTGTCAGCCAGCGGCATCTTGATCGGTGTGCAGCTTCTGTTGTTCATGTGGGCGCCGTTGCACGGCTACGCGCTCGATGTGTCTCTCGGCTATTTCCTGCTGCCGCTCAGCATGGTAGTGGTGGGCCGCGTCCTCTACGGCGAACGGCTGACATCTTTTCAAAAAGCGGCCGTGGCGATGGCAGCCTTGGGAGTGGGTCATGAGCTGCTTCGCATTGGATCGTTTTCGTGGGCTACCGCGCTGGTGGCGCTGGGCTATCCGCCTTATTTCATCCTCCGCCGACGGCTGCGCCTAAATTCGCTGGTTGGCTTGTGGTTCGACATGCTGTTCCTCATGCCGCTCGCCCTATGGTTCTTGGCCAATGAGAACCCGGATGTCGTCGCGCAGTTTGCCGGCCGACCCTTGCTGTGGCTGCTTGTGCCGCTGCTGGGAGTCATCAGTTCCATTGCCATCGTGTCCTATCTGGCGGCCAGCCGTCGGCTGCCGTTAGGTCTATTCGGCATACTGGGCTATGTAGAGCCCGTCTTGCTGTTCTGGGTGGCCTTTCTGCTGCTGGGCGAGTCCGTATCGCCGGGATCCTGGGGAACCTACGTGCCCATCTGGGTCGCCGTATTGATCATGGCCACTGAGGGAGCCTTGGCCTTGAGGAAAAAAAGCCCGCGCAAAAGTGCGCGGGCTCGTTGACTGCAAACGGCACGGTTTCGCGGCTTGTACGCGGACCGGCCAGTACGCGAGCTTATTCGCGGTTGCCGCCGAATATTCCCAGCAGCATGAGCAGATTGGCGAAGATGTTGTATAGGTCGAGATAGACCGCCAGGGTTGCGGAGACGTAGTTGGTCTCGCCGCCGTTGATGATGCGTTGCAGATCGACCAACAGCAGGGCCGAGAAGATGCCTATGGCCATGACCGAGACGGTCAGCATGAGCGCCGGCAGCTGCAGGAAGATGTTGGCCAGCGACGCCACGATCAGCAGGATCACGCCAACGAATAGAAACTTCTGCATGCCGGAGAAGTCGCGCTTCGTGGTGCTCGCGACGGTCGCCATGGTGCCGAACACCGCGGCGGTGCCGCCGAAAGCCAGCATGATGAGTTGGGCGCCGTTGCCCATGCCCAGCACAAAGCCCAGCAGGCGCGAGAGCATGACCCCCATGAAGAACGTAAAGGCGAGCAGCAGGGCGACGCCCAGCGAGCTGTTCTTATTGCGTTCGATGGCGAACATCAGACCGAAGGCGCCGATCAGGAAGATCATGGCCGACATGCCGGGGCTGGCGCCCATGATCTGATTGATGCCGCTGCTCAGGCCGACCACTGCGCCCAGCACCGTGGGCACCATGGACAAGGCGAGCAGCCAGTATGTGTTGCGCAGTACCTTGTTGCGGGCTGTCTGCGAGATCGAGCCGCCGTAGCCGGCATGTCCCGATACGGGTTGACGGAAATCGTTCATGTTTGAACCTCTTTGGATGAGAACGCGCGTGTGCGCAGCATGAGCAAAGCTTAACTTACTAGAAGCTGAAGTATCAAGCGAATGCCGATGGAAAGATCCGCGAACGCTGCCGGCTAAGCGCCTGAGATGTCGAAAGCGCGCAGCTCGCAGCCCTGTTCCTGGTAGATGCGCCAGCGCTGGCGGGCGGCAGCCTTGTCGTCCGGATGGCCGGATACGATTTCCAGGACCCGCTCGAAATGTTCCGCCCCGGGAGGGCATTCGGTGTCAAGATTGAGCAGCCATGTGCCCTTTGCTGCCAGAGCCGGGTCCGGCTCGCGGGCTTCCAGCAGCACGGGCGTGCGGGCGGCCAAGGGATCGTCTGACATGACATGAGGCACGAAGGCGGTGGCATCGAACTGCCATAACATGCGATCAAACTTGCTCAACCGCGAAGGATTACGCGTGTACGCCACGAGCCGGCGACCGGCCGCCACCTGTTTGCGTGCGACTTCGCACGCTTTCAGAAGGCGGTCGGAAGCGCCGAACGCGAAATCGACCCGGGTCGTCATCCTTCGGCTTGGGAAAGCAGGAATTGGGTGAGCAGGGGCACGGGGCGGCCGGTGGCGCCTTTTTCCTTGCCGCTCTTCCAGGCCGTGCCCGCGATATCCAGGTGTGCCCAACGATAGGCGCCGGTATAGCGCGCCAAGAAGCAGGCCGCGGTAACGGAACCGCCGGGCATGCCGCCGATATTGGCCATGTCGGCGAAGTTCGAGCGCAGCTGTTCCTGGTAGGCGTCGTCCAGCGGCATTCTCCAGGCGGTGTCGCCTGCGTCGCGGCCCGCGGCCAGCAGATCTTCGGCCAGGGTGTCGTCCTTGCTGAACAGCCCGGTGTTTACATGCCCCAGCGCCACCACGCAGGCGCCGGTGAGGGTCGCCAGGTCGATGACTGCTTCGGGTTTGAAGCGTTCCGCGTAAGTGAGGGCGTCGCACAGCACCAGCCGGCCTTCGGCGTCGGTGTTCAGGATCTCGATGGTCTGGCCCGACATGCTGGTGACGACGTCGCCCGGCTTGTTGGCTCGGCCGCTGGGCATGTTTTCGCACGAGGCGATCAGGCCGATGACTTCACGGTCCAGTTCAAGCTCGGCCACCGCGCGCAGCGTGCCCAGCACGCCGGCGGCGCCACACATGTCGTACTTCATTTCGTCCATGTTGGCGGCCGGCTTGATCGAAATGCCGCCTGAATCGAAAGTCAGACCTTTACCGACCAGGACCAGGGGTGCTTTGCCCGTGGCCTTGCCGCTCTTGGGTGTATGGCGAAGCACGATGAATACCGGCGGTTCATCCGAGCCATGGGCGACCGAAAGAAATGCGCCCATGTTCTCGGCTTCGATCTGCTTGCGGTTCAGCACCTCGACGTTCAGCGACTTGAACTCTTCGCCAAGCTTCTTGGCCGCTTCGCCCAGATAGGTGGGCGTGCACAGATTGGGCGGCATGTCTCCCAACAGGCGGGCGAGGTTGACCCCGTTGCCGATGGCCGAACCTTCTTTAAGACCGTCTTGCGCTTCCTGGGTATCGTTGCGGGAAGTCCATACTTGCAGTTTTCGGAGGCGCGGCGCCGGCTCGAGATCTTTGGTGCGCGTGGCTTCATAGCGGTAGGTGCCGCGTAGCGCGGCGGAGGCCAGGGCGCGGGCGCGCGAGCGCAGCGTGGTGCCTTCGCATTCGACGCTGGAAAGAGTGGAGACGCCTTCAGTGACATCAAGACTTGCGCAGGCAGCGACGAAAGTCTGTTCAGCGCTTGCGTGCGACGCGGCGCCATAGGCGTCTTGTTTGCCCAGGCCGACTACAATCACGCGCTCCGCCATGATGCCGGGCAGATTCCTCAGCACCAGATGAGTATTCGCCTTGCCCTTGAAGTCAGACTTGAGGATGGCGCTGATCGCGCCGTCGCAGGCCCGATCGAGGACCTCTGCCGGGGGGGTAAGAACGCCATCGGCGAAGACACCGACGCCCAGTGCCGCGGTACGAAGTTGCTGGAGGCCTGCCGTGGTCTGTGTGCTAAATTCCATTCAGATTTCCCGTGATGATCTAGGATGTCGACGATTATCCCGCAAATTCAGATATGTCACTATTCAAGCGTTCCGTCGTCTCCGAAATCCTCAGCCATGCAGGTGTGGTGGTGTCCACCCTGCTGGTTGTCTGGCTCAGCGTGCTGCTCGTGCGGCTGCTGGGCGAAGCCGCCGGCGGATCCATCGGCGCTGATGTCGTGGTGGGCCTCGCCACGTTTTCCAGTATCACGGCGCTACCCATCATATTGTCGGTTTCCCTGTTCATTGCTGTACTGACGACCGTCACCCGCAATTTTCGCGAATCTGAGATGGTGGTCTGGTTCGCGAGCGGGCTGTCTCTGCGTGACTGGATCGGTCCGGTGCTGCGCGTGGCCGTACCCTTCGCCCTCATCATCGCTCTGCTGACCCTGTTGGCTTCTCCGTGGGCTTACCGGCAGATCAGCGAATACCGGCAGCGCTACGAGCAGCGTTCCGATTTGTCCAAGGTCTCGGCGGGTCAGTTCATTGAAACCAATGATGGCGAGCGCGTATTCTTCACGGAAGAACCCCGCCGCCCCGACGAGGAGATCGGCAATATCATCGCACGTGTGCAGGACGAGGAATGGCTCAGCGTGATCACGGCGGAAAGTGCCCGTATACAGGAGGAGCCCAATGGTGATCGATTCCTGGTGCTCAGCCAGGGACATCGTTACGACCTGCAGCCGGGCAAACCTATATTCAGGTTAGTCGACTTCGATCGCTATGGCGTACGCCTGGAAAGCGATGCCGAGCAAAGTTCGCCCGAAACCGTCCGAGCGCGTGCCGAACAGGAGATCAAGGCCCGGCCCACGCTGGCCCTGTTTTCCGACGATACCGATGTGGCCAATTCCCAAGTGATGTGGCGGTTCGCCATGCCCTTAGCTGCGCTGAATCTTGCCTTGCTGGCGATTCCTTTGGGTGCCGTGAACCCGCGGCTAGGCCGCTCCGGCGACATTCTCATCGCCGGACTCGTCGGCCTGCTCTATATGAACCTCATCAACTTGTCCCG
>JAEWFK010000107.1 GCA_023388835.1 Pseudomonadota bacterium
ATGCTGATATTGCGAGTCCTGCTGCAAGGCCTGCCAGTCGGGTGCAGGCATCTGAGGCATGAGGCGACGCAGCCGCGCCACCGACTGCGGCGGTGTCTTGAACTGCAGGCGCGCCAGCAGCTCGTCCGCCAGATCGGGCCGGTTGCACACCAGCACCATGTCGCAGCCCGCACCGAGCGCCGCATTGGCGCGCGCCAGGATATCGCCGGCTACCGTCGCGCCTTCCATGGTGAGGTCATCCGAAAACACCACCCCATCGTAGCTCAGGCGCTCGCGCAGTACATGCTGCACCCACACTTTGGAGAAACCCGCAGGGTGGGAATCCACTTCGGGATAGATGACATGAGCAGGCATCACGGAAGGCATCACCAGGTGGCCCAACCAAGCGTAAGGCGCGGCGTCTTCCTGCAAAATACTTTCCAGATCGCGCGCGTCGACCGGAATTTCATGGTGTGAATCGGCCTCGACGGCGCCGTGCCCAGGGAAGTGCTTGCCGCAGGCAGCCATGCCGGCGCGACCCAGGCCCTGAATCAGGGCACGCGCCAAGCTGGATACGGTGGACGGATCGCGATGGAACGCCCGGTCGCCGATCACTTTGCTCACGCCATAGTCCAGATCGAGTACTGGCGTGAAGCTCAGGTCCACGCCACAGGCGCGCAGCTCTGCGGCCAGTATGAAGCCGACCGCAGTGGCGGCTTTCATGGCTTGCTGTGGATCGGCATCCCAGGTTTCACCAAGCGCCCGCATGCACGGCAGTGGCGTGAATCCATCGTCGCGGAAACGCTGGACCCGTCCGCCTTCGTGATCCACGGCGATGAGCAGGGGTTCATTCCGAACGGCGTGTATCTCGGCACATAGCGCCGCCAGCTGGCTGCGGTCTGCATAGTTGCGGCTGAAGAGAATGACGCCCCCCACGAGAGGATGGAGCAGGCGCTCGCGTTCGTGGTCAGTCAGCCGGTGCCCGGCGACATCCACCATGACGGGCCCGGGCTGCAGGGAAACAAGCGGCGATGCCGCCGCAGAAACATTATCGAAGCTCATGATTGCTGCAAAGATTCGACCACCACGTAGGCGGCCACAATATCGTGTTCGTCGGTCACGGACACATGGGCGGCGCCGTAGCGTTCGGCGTACCAGCCCGCGAGCGGTTCCGAGAGTTTGACGTAGGGACGGCCGCCCGGGGCGTTGAGGGTCTGCATGCGCGACCACGCCATCGGGCTGTGCATGCCCAGGCCGATCGCCTTGGAAAACGCTTCTTTGGCGGCGAAGCGCGTCGCCAGATAACGTATGCCCCTGCGCGGGTCACGCTGGTAGCGCCGCTGAAAGGTCTGAATTTCTTCAGCGCCTAAAATGCGGCGCACGAAGCGTTCCGGATGCCGCTCGAATACGCGTTGAACGCGATCGAGCCGTAGAAGATCGGTGCCTATTCCCGCAATACGTGCCCCACCCGCCTGCGCCAACATGCCGGCCGCTCCCATGCAAAGAAACCAGTCCGCATCATAACGTGTCCGAGCCGCTGCGGCTCAGCGCGGCCGCTTGTCGATCACACGGCGCGCCTTTCCGGTCAGGGTGCGTTCCACCCCGCCCGCGTCCTGAACCGTGATGCGCGCGCTGATACCTACGTAGTTCTTCAGGGAGTGCCCCAGGCGATGGGCCAGGCCCCGGCGGTCTTCGTCGCGAAGGTGTTCGTATTCGCCGCGCAGTTCGGTCAGGACTTCCAGGGCGTCCAGATTGCCCTCGCGCGTGACTACCAACTGGTATTGCGGCGCGAGTTCCGGCATTTTGAGGACCAGCTCCTCGACCTGGGTCGGGAATAGATTCACTCCGCGAATAATGAGCATGTCGTCGCTGCGGCCGGTGATCTTCCCGATGCGCCGCATGCTGCGGG
The DNA here is from genome assembly GCA_023388835.1 of Pseudomonadota bacterium. Lineage (GTDB taxonomy): Bacteria > Pseudomonadota > Gammaproteobacteria > Burkholderiales > Burkholderiaceae_B > Yanghanlia. Next base: position 1,889 of record JAEWFK010000107.1, read on the forward strand.
CGGTGGGCGGCATCAGGCAGGTCAGGTCGCGCGTGCGATAGCGTATGACCGGCATGGCTTCTTTAGTGAGCGAGGTGAACACCAGCTCGCCGGATTCGCCCTCGGCCACCGGTTCGCCAGTGTCCGGGTTCACGATCTCGGGGTAGAAATGATCTTCCCAGACCACGGGACCGTCTTTGGCTTCAACGCATTCCATGGCGACGCCCGGGCCCATGACTTCGGATAGTCCGTAGATATCCACGGCGTCAAGGCCGGCGTGTGCCTCGATGTCTTCACGCATGCGTCCGGTCCAAGGCTCGGCGCCGAAAATGCCGATGCGCAGGGATGAATCCTTGGGATCCATGCCCTGACGCTGCATTTCCTCCATGATGTTGCAAAAATAGGAAGGCGTCACCATGATGACGCGCGGCTGGAAGTCACGGATAAGCTGAACCTGCTTTTCAGTCTGGCCACCCGACATGGGTACCACGGAGCACCCCAGCTTTTCGGCGCCGTAATGCGCTCCCAGACCGCCAGTGAACAGCCCGTAACCGTAGGCGACATGTACGATGTCCCCCGGCCTCCCCCCAGCCGCCCAAATGGAACGGGCTACGAGATCCGCCCAGACATCGATGTCGCGTGCCGTGTAGCCGACCACGGTGGGTTTGCCGGTCGTACCGCTCGATGCATGAATGCGCACGACTTTTTCGCGAGGCACCGCGAACATGCCGAAGGGATAGTTCTCGCGCAGATCTTGCTTGGTTGTGAAAGGGAAGCGGGAAATATCCGACAAGGTCTTGAGATCATCGGGATGCACGCCCGCCTGATCGAAGCTTTTGCGGTAGTGCGGCACGTTGTCGTAGGCGTGCCGCAGTGTCCATTTCATCCGTTCCAGCTGCAAGGCCAGCAGTTCATCGCGGCTTGCGTGCTCAATGGGGTCGCGGCCCCCTTTTGTTTGCGACATGATTGTCTCCTGCCCTCTTCCTTTATGTTCTTTTACGCCTGGCGCGGGGCGGTTTCAGTCAGGGCCCCTTCCACCACATTGCCCTTGATGCGGTACGAGCGCCCCCGAAACACGGCGATCGCCTTGCCGTCCTGATTATGCACCTGCACATCGTAGATGCCGGTACGGCCTGTCAGGGAGTATTCCTCGGCCACGGCAGTGAGCCGGTCGCCTTCGAAGGCGGGCGCCAGGTAGTCAATGGTGCAGCCTGAACCGACCGTTACCAGATTCCGAGAATTGCATGCGAAGGCGAAGGCGCTGTCCGCGAGCGCGAAGATGAAGCCCCCATGGCAGGTTTGGTGGCCATTGAGCATATCGGCCCTGACTGTCATGCTCATGCGGGCCTTGCCGGGAGAAATGGCATCCAGCCGAGCCGCCAGGGCCTGGGACGCAGGGTCGCGGTCGTACATGGCGCGTCCCGTGAGTTCCGCCAGGGCCTGAGGATCTTCCGGAAGCATGTCGGCGTGCTCTTCCATCAGTTTGGTCAGCGTCTGCATTAACTTCCCTTGAACACCGGCTGTCGTTTTCCCATGAAGGCGGCGACCCCTTCAGCGTAATCGTCGCTGGCGCCCAGTTCACGCATCAGGTCGCGCTCGAGATCGAGCTGGGTCTCGAGCGTGTTGCCCAGACTCTGCTGCATAGCCCGCTTCGTGTAGGCGAGTCCTTTGGTCGGCGCCCGCGAAAAATGCTCAGCCAGGGCATCGAGGCGGTCCTGGAATTGATCGTCGGGGACGGATTCCCAAATCAAGCCCCATTGCTGTGCCTGTTGCGCGCTGAGATTGTCGCCGAGCATGGCGAGCCCCATGGCGCGCGCCCGGCCTACCAGACGCGGCAAGGCATAGGTGCCGCCGGTGTCGGGAACCAGTCCCAGGCGACAGAACGGCTGAATGAAGCTGGCGGATTCGGCGGCAATCACGATGTCGCCGCCCGCCAGGGCCAGGTTGGCGCCTGCGCCCGCCGCCACGCCGTTCACGCCCATCACCACCGGCAGCGGCAAGGCGTTCAGACGGCGGACGAGCGGCGCATAGAACTTCTCCACCGTCTCGCCGAGGTCGACACGGCCGCCGTCTTCGCCCGGCTGTCGCTCGGAAAGGTCCTGGCCCGCGCAAAAGCCCCGCCCCCTTCCTGAAAGCAACAGCACCCGGGCGCCGCCCTCTTCCACGCGCCCCAACGCATCGGCCAACTCGGTGTGCATCTCAGCGGTAAAGCTGTTGAGCTTGTCAGGCCGGTTCAACCAGATGCGGGCAATACCGCCTTCGTTGACGAACTCGATATTCTTGTAATCCAAGTCTGCCTCCTGTGCCTTTGCCGGGTCACGCATGCCAGCGGGTCTGCACGACGCGGAAGCGATTGGCCACGTATGCGCTGTCCGACAAGGCGGCATTGGCAGCCGGGTTCGCACCGGTACCGTGAAAATCGCTGAAAGCAGCCGTCTGGTTGACGAAGACCCCGCCGGTGAGGTTCAGCGAGAGCGACACGCCTGCACGTTCGGCCGCCCGGCGCATCCGCTCGCCCACCGATTGGTCGGTGGTGTAGCCCGACAGCGTCAGCGCGCCGTGTTCGGCAGCCGTGTCGCGCGCCAGGGCAATGCTGTGCTCAGTGGAGTCCGTTGCAACGATGAACACGATAGGACCGAACCATTCCTGGCGAATACGCGGGTCGCCCGCTTCAGCCTTGAGCATCAGCGGCGTGCGCACCCGTGCATCCGGGTATTGGGGATGATCGAGCGTGCGGCTGTCGCAAAGCACGGGCAGGCCGAGCCCGCGCGCCTCGTCGATGCGCTGTGCCGTGGCCTCGCTTTGGATGGCGCCGGTGAGTTCCACCGCTTTGGCGGGATCGCTCATGGTTTTCTCGACGGCCTGGGCCAGTGCCTGCGCGACTTCGTCGAAGCTCATGCGGCCGTCAGCAATCGCAATACCGTCGCGTGGAACGTAGACATTCTGCGGCGCCGTACACATTTGGCCGGAATACAGGGAAAAGGAAAAAGCCAGATTACGCGCGACGGATTTGATGTCGTCGACCGAGTCGATGATGATCTGATTGACTCCGGCCTTCTCCGTATAGACCTGAGCCTGGCGCGCGTTGACTTCCAACCAGTTGCCATTGACGCTGCTGCCCGTGAAATCGATGATGCGCACGGCCGGGTCCATGGCGAGCTGCTGGGCGGTGTCGTCGCCGCTGGCGTGCGCCGCCAGCTGGACGATATCTGGATTGAAGCCGCCTTCCTCGAGCACCTCGCGAGCGATCTGCACGGTCATGGCCAGTGGCAGGATGGCGCCCGGATGCGGTTTCACTATGACGGTATTGCCCGTGGCCAGGCTGGCAAAGAGGCCAGGGTAGCCATTCCAGGTCGGGAAGGTGGAGCAACCGATCACCAGCGCCACACCCCGCGGCACGATGGTGTAGCGCTTCTGCATGCGCAAGGGTTCGTGCTTGCCCTGCGGTTTCTCCCAATCGGCCAACTCCGGGATGCGCGCCATTTCCTGCCAGGCGTAGGCAACGGCTTCCAGTCCGCGGTCCTGCGCATGGGGGCCGCCTGCCTGGAAAGCCATCATGAAGCCCTGGCCGGTGGTGTGCTGTATGGCGTTGGCGATCTCGAAGCTGCGCCGGTTCAGCCGCTTGAGAGTCTCAAGACAGACGCCCACCCAGGCCTTCGGGCCGGCGTCGCGCCAGGAATCCAGGGCATCCGATGCGCGTTGCACGAGCTCAGCGGCGGTCGCCTTCGGATAGGCGATATCGAGGTCGAAACCGAAGGGGGAGCGCTCGCCGGCGACCGTGTCCGAACCTGCGTGCCCATTCAGCGGAAAATCCTGCCCACGCAGTATCTCGAAGGCCTGGCGACCGTCATCAGCCGCAGTCTCGCCGTAGGCGCGCGGGCTGGGAGACTCTGAATAGGGACTCCAGTAGCTTCGGCTTGCAGCGGCGGCCACCGCCTGCTCCAGGACTTCGCGATTGCTTTCGAAAAAATCGACCGACACGTTGATGGCTCCTTTAATCATGTTTCCTGATCGAAGTCGATCAAGACCCGGTCAGTGACCGGAAAACTCTGGCAGCTCAGCACGAAACCCCGAGCCACTTCGTAATCTTCAAGCGCGAAGTTCGCGTCCATATCGACCTCGCCTTCCAATACCTTGCAGCGGCAGGTCGAACAGACGCCCCCCTTGCAGGAATACGGTAGCTCGACGCCTTGTGCAAGCGCCGAATCGAGCAGACTGTCCTTGTTTTTCTCGATGGTGATGCTGCGAGTCAGACCATCAAGCACGACGGTGAGGTCACAGAATTCACCCGGCGCTTCCCGGGCGTCCAGGCCCTTGCGCAGAGCGCGCGGGCCCTTGGGCGATCCGAACAGTTCGAACTTGATCTGATCTTTCGCCAGGCCTTTTTGCTGTAGCGCCCCGATCACGGATTCCGTCATATCCTGCGGGCCGCAGACGAACGCATAATCAATCATCGCCGGGTCCAGCCAGCGTCCCAACAATTGCCGGACCTTGTCGCCATCAAGGCGGCCGTTCAAAAGATCAATGTCCTGGTGCTCGCGGCTCATGATGTACACGACGGATAATCGTGTCATGTAGCGGTTCTTGAGATCTTCGATCTCTTCGCGAAAGAGTACGGCAGACGACGCGCGATTTCCATAGAAGAGCGTGAAGCCGGACTCGGGTTCGGTATCGAGCGCCGTCTTGATCAGCGAAAGAATGGGCGTAATGCCGCTGCCCACGGCAAAGGCGGCATAGTGACGAGCCTGCTCCGGTGAGAACGGAACCGTGAAATGGCCGTCCGGCGGCATGACGTCCACCATGTCGCCCGGCCGGAGCTCGGCGTTGGCCCAGGTGGAAAAAGCGCCGTCGTTCAGCCGTTTGATCGCCACGCGCAACTGGCCATCATGCGGTGCGGCGCAAATCGAGTACGAGCGGCGGAGTTCTTCTCCCGCCAATCGCATGCGCAGCGTCAGATACTGGCCCGGGCGAAAGGCGAAGGCGTCGGCGAGTTCGGGGGGTACCTCGAAGGTAACGACGACCGCGTCACGCGTGTTGCGCGCCACCGAGGCGACTTTGAGTGCTTGAAACTGGCTCATGAAACTCAGTGCGTCTTGAAGTGATCGAAGGGTTCCCCGCAAGCGTTGCAGCGGTACAGGGCCTTGCATGAAGTAGAGCCGAAGCGGCTGATGAGCCGGGTGCGCGCCGAACCGCATTGCGGGCACGGAACGGGTGGCTCGTGGCGAGGCATGATGCCGGAGACGTCCACCGCCCGCTGTACGGGCGGCGCAATGCCATAAGCACGCAGGGCCTCGCGCCCGCGCTCGCTCATCCAGTCGGTCGTCCAGGCGGGAGAGAGAATGGTCTCGACCTGTACGCTTGCCAGTCCCCTGCCCTGCAGGACACTCACGATGTCTTCCGTGATCTCGCGCATGGCGGGACAGCCGGAGTAGGTCGGCGTAATCGTCACGATGCATCCGCTGCCGTCGAACCGTACGCCACGCACGATGCCGAGATCCACCACGGAGATGACCGGGAGCTCGGGGTCGGGGACGGCCTGCAGCCACTGCAGGACCTGATCTTCGGTCAGTTCACCCGCGGCGCCTTGCGATGGACACACCGCCATCACCATGTCGCCCCGGGATGGCTGCGCGGCAGATGCTGCATTTCAGCCAGCAGGTAGCCCAGTGCTTCGGTGTGATGGCCCTCGGTGCCGCCACGGTGAGCGGGATGCTCCGCCTCTTCGATGGCTGGAGTCGTGAGCGTAGCGTCTTCAAGAATGCGGTGCACATGTTGCTGCCAGCTTTCCCGCAGCTGCGCGTGCAAGGGTACGATGCCGCGGCGTGCGAGCTCGCGTGTCACGGAATCATCAATGAAAAGTTCGCCGGTATGGCGCCAGACATCGTCGATGGCTTCCTGCATGCGCCGGTGACTGAGCTGTGTTCCGTCTCCCAGGCGCAAGACCAGGTCGCCGGAACGGCGCGCGTGGTAGGTGACTTCCTTCACCGCCTTGGCGGCAATGGCGGCGACGCGTTCATCCGCGGAAGCCTGCAGGCGTTCAAGCAGCAGATAATGCCAGATATCGAATAGGAACTGACGAGCGATAGTGTCGCCGTAATGACCGTTGGGCCGCTCTGCCAGCAAATAATTGCAGTAGTCCGGCGCGTCGCGCAGATAGGCCAGGCTGTCTTCGTCCCGCCCCTTGCCTTCGACCTCGCCCGCCAGCGTCAACCACATGCGAGCCTGACCCAGGAGATCGAGCGCCGTGTTGGCCACCGCCATTTCTTCTTCGAGCACGGGGCCATGTCCGGTCCATTCGCAAAGACGCTGCGAAAGCACCAGCGTGGTGTCCCCCATACGCAGCAGATACTTGAATAGTGCGTGGTCCACGTCTGCCCCTACATATGCTTGATTTCGTCGGGCATCGGGAAGAAGGTCGGATGCCGATAGATTTTGCTGTTGGCGGGGTCGAACAACGGCTCTTTATCAGACGGGCTGCTGGCGACGACGTCTTCCGCTTTGACAACCCAGATGCTTACCCCTTCGTTGCGGCGGGTGTAAACATCGCGCGCGTTGTTGATCGCCATTTCGGCGTCGGGGGCGTGCAAGCTGCCGACATGCTTATGGGCCAGCCCATGCTGGCTGCGGACAAAGACTTCCCAAAGGGGCCAGGAGGTACGGCTCATGATAAGAATTCCTTGGTACGGTGCTGAATACGGTTGCGCACGAGGCAGCCGGCCGGAGCCGGCAGGCCGGCTTCAGGCAGCGGCGCGCTGCGCTTGTTTTTCGGCGTGGGCAGCCAGTGCTTCACGCACCCAGGCGCCGTCTTCGTGCGCCTGCACCCGTGTGCGCAAGCGCTCGCGGTTGCAGGGGCCATTGCCCTTGAGCACCGCATAGAACTCCGCCCAGTCGATTTCGCCGAACTCGTAGTGGCTGGTTTCTTCGTTCCACTTGAGGTCGGGGTCCGGCACGGCCAGACCCAGGTACTCCGCCTGGGGCACAGTCTGGTCGACAAATTTCTGCCGCAGTTCGTCGTTGGAGAACAGCTTGATGCGCCATTGCATGGACTGCGCGCTGTTGGGAGAGTCGTGATCGGGCGGGCCGAACATCATGAGCGCGGGCCACCACCAACGATTGAAAGCTTCCTGCGCCATGTCCTTCTGCTGCTGGGTGCCCTTGCGGCACAACTGGATGAGAAGGTCGTATCCCTGGCGCTGATGGAAGGATTCTTCCTTGCAGACCCGGACCATGGCGCGGGCATACGGGCCGTAGGAGGAGCGGCACAGCGGAATCTGGTTGATGATGGCGGCGCCATCCACCAGCCAACCGATCATGCCGATGTCGGCCCAGCTGAGCGTGGGGTAATTGAA
>JAEWFK010000121.1 GCA_023388835.1 Pseudomonadota bacterium
CGGGGATTGTTGTCCAGCACCTGGGCGGCACGCTCAAGGGAGCCGGGCTGCCACTGGGTGTCGTCGTCGCAAAACGCCACATAAGGAGTATGCACATATGCCACCCCGATATTACGCGCCGCAGCCCCGAGGTTGCGACGGCTTTTTATGAGGAGCACAGACGGGAACTCCTCGGCCACGGCCTTGGCCGTGCCATCAGTGGAACCATTGTCTATGACGATGGTGGGCCAACCATCCGGAAGTTGAGAAAGGGCCCTTAAGGTCTGTAGCACCTGTACACGCCGGTTATGCGTGAGCACCACGACCGTACCGCGTTCGAACGAAGCCATGTTTTGATCTACGAAGCAGAAAGTCGACGCTTCGAACACAGCATATTCCATGCCACCATTACGACGTCATGAAAAATCGTGAAGAATCGGGGTCGGGCCCCGATTTTTCACATTGAGAACCTGCTGCCTGAACCGGTTGTCTTCATGAAAAGCATGGCCTGCTCCGCTTAATTTACCGCAGGCTGGAAGACGATTCGTCGACATCGTTCAGGGCGTCGTATTCGTCCAGCCGGTTATATAGCGTCTTCAGGCTGATACCCAGCATTTCGGCGGCTGCTTTCTTCACGCCGCCACACTGCTTGAGCGTGGCGAGAATAAGCTGGCGGTTGGCGTCGGCCAGCGGCACACCGATGGGCACTTTGATTTCGGTTCCCCATCCTGCGGAATGCGAATCGAGCGAAAAAGAATTGAAGTCGCCCTTGATCAGATCGTCAGCCAGGATGTGGCTGCGGTAGACGTAATTCCGCAGTTCCCGAATGTTGCCCGGCCATGGGTACGACAGCATCGCCTTTTTTGCGTCTTCAGAGAAACGCTTGGATGTACCGTACTCTTCGTTCAGCGTTTGAAGGAAGTGTTCGGCGATTTTCAGGATATCGTCGCCACGGTCACGCAAGGGAGGCAGTTCCAAGGGGAAGACGCTCAATCGGTGGTAAAGATCTTCTCGCAGAGTCCCCTTGGCGACAGCCTGTTCGGGGTTGCGGTTGGTCGCTGCAACGACCCGCACGTCAGCCGCGATTTCCTCGTGTGTGCCCACCCGCATGAAGCGGCCGGTTTCCAGCACACGCAGCAGCCGCACCTGCAACTCCATGGACATTTCAGTGATTTCGTCCAGGAACAAGGTGCCGCCGTGGGCTCGTTCGAAATAGCCCTTGTGCTGCCGGTCGGCGCCGGTGAAAGCCCCCTTTTCGTGGCCGAAAAGCTCGCTTTCGATCAGATTGGGTGAGATCGCTCCGCAGTTCACTGCCATGAAGGGCTTATCGTGCCGGGTGCTGGAAAGGTGGATGGCTTCGGCGGCGAGCTCCTTGCCCGTTCCGCTTTCGCCGACCAGAAGCACAGTGGCGTTGGTTGGCGCGACTTTCTCGATATGGGCGCACAGAAGCTGTATGGCCGGCGAGTTGCCGACGATGCGTGAAAAAGCATCGCCCGAACCGGATGCGGGAGCGCCGTCGCGGACCATGGTTTTCAGCTCGGAAAGTATGCCCCGCAGACGACGCAGGGCAAGGGGCTTGGTCAGGTAGTCGACGGCACCGCAACGCAAGGCTTCGATGGCGCTTTCAACACTGGAATGCCCAGTGATGAACACGACCTGGCAGTCATGTAGCTCGAGGCGCTTCCAGAGCTCGATGCCGTCACCGTCGGGCAGCTGCATGTCGAGCAGCATGACGTCAGGTTTGTGACGTTCAATCTGTATGCGGGCTTGCCTGATGTCGCCCGCTTGCGCGACGGTGTATCCTTCATCGGAGGCTATCTCGGCGATGAGCTCACGGGTTGCCGGCTCATCATCGGTAATCAATAGATGCGGCATGGGGGCCCTATAAGGAAACGTGTTGCCACGGTTTGACTTATGGTACAGACTTTCCATGAAACGGAAAGTAAGGGTCTATCTCATTTGAAACGAGAATCAACCGCAGCGCCCATCCAAACACACTAACAGCTAGACTTGCCACCATGATCCCGTCATCCAAGTTCCTCGGCCGGTCCCGACCCGCCTTCGAGATGGCGCGCGCAATCGTCAAAGCCGCGCCGACCGACGCCAGCGTACTCATCGTGGGCGAGAGCGGCACGGGTAAGGAAGTCGTCGCCCGCACGGTCCATACAAGAAGTGCGCGTTCGCAGGCGCCCTTCCTGGCCATCAATTGCGGCGCCATCTCGCCGTCTCTGGCGGAAAGCGAATTATTCGGTCACGAGAAGGGCGCTTTCACCGGCGCCGTGTCGCGCAGCATCGGGTGTTTTGAGCGTGCACATACGGGCACACTGTTTCTTGATGAAGTAACAGAAATGCCCATGTCCATACAGATCCAGCTCCTTCGGGTGCTGGAGACGGGCGCCTTTCATCGCGTGGGCGGCACCGAGCCGGTCAATGTGGACGTACGTATCATCGCCGCCACCAACCGGGACCCGCAAGAAGCCGTGAACGGCGGCACATTGCGTTCCGACTTGCTCTACCGGCTGGCTGTCTTCCCGATCAAGGTGCCGCCCCTACGAGAGCGCAAGCCCGACATCGCGTATCTGTCGCAGCGTTTTCTCGAAGAACTGAATCAGCAGGAACGAAGCAAGAAAACGCTGACAGACGCCTCCATCGCCCGACTGCAGGATTACAACTGGCCGGGCAATATCCGCGAGCTCAAGAACACCATCACGCGGGCTTACATCCTGTCCGAAACGAACGATATCGATATCGCGCCAATGCGGCCCTTTTTTCGCGATACGACCCCCACACGGCACTTGGACGTTCTTCGTATACCGGTCGGAACATCCCTGTCGGCAGCCGAACGCTCCATCATCCTCGCTACGCTGGACCACTATGGCGGTGATCGCAAGCGCAGCGCGCTGGCGCTGGGCATCAGCCCCAAGACTCTCTACAACAAGCTCGAACAGTTCAAACGCAACGCGTTTCCGGTTCTTCAGCCAGCAGATTCTGAAAATAACCCAGCGTCCGTTGAAGTCCCCACTCCAGCCTGATGGCCGGCTCCCAGCCCAGCGCGCTTTTCGCAAGGCTGATGTCGGGACAACGCTGTCGCGGATCGTCCGATGGCAGCGGCCGGTACACCAGGTCGGATCGGCTGCCCGCTAGATCTCTGATACGCAAGGCAAGGGCCTTTACGGAATAGGTTTCGGGGTTCCCAAGATTGACGGGGCCCCAGAAAGCGGAATCCGACGCCCTCATCCGAATCAGGCCTTCGATCAGATCGTCGACATAACATAAGGCGCGTGTCTGAGTGCCGTCTCCGTACACCGTGATTGGTCTGCCGGACAAGGCCTGCAACGCGAAGGTCGAGACCAGGCGGCCATCGTCGGGCGCCATGCCCGGGCCATAGGTATTGAATATCCGCACGATCTTGCAGCGCGCCAGATCCTGTCGCCTGTAGTCGGAAAACAGGGATTCTGCCGCGCGCTTGCCTTCGTCGTAGCAGGAGCGAACGCCCACGGGATTGACGTTGCCCCGGTAGGTCTCGGGCTGGGGGTCGACCAGTGGGTCGCCGTAGACCTCGCTGGTAGACGCCTGCAACACGGTGACATCGTGGAAACGCGCCAGTTCCAGCACGTTATAGGCGCCCTGCACACAGGTGCGCAGCGTATGCACAGGATCCCTCTGGTAATGCGGGGGCGACGCCGGACAGGCTAGGTTATAAATGGCATCGATTCTGGGCAGCTGAGGGAAGGGGTCGATGACATCGTGCTCGATCAAGGTGAAGCCGGCTTGCGGCAATAGATCGGCAATGGCCCCGGGCCGGCCCGTCAGGAAATTGTCCAGGCAAATCACGCCATGCCCTTCTGCGAGCAGGCGCCGACAGAGATGTGCGCCCAGAAAGCCGGCACCTCCGGTCACCAGAACGCATTGCTTGCGATCATTCGCCATCATTCACCTCCAGTGCGAGCTCCTGAAGCAGGGTGTTCCAATCGTCAACGAAACGCTCGATGCCGAAGCGCCGGCGCGCCATGGACTGAGCCGCCAAGCCCCATTGGCGTGCCATTGCCTCGTCTGTCGCCAGTGTCCGCATCACGTCCATTAGCCGCCGCATATCGGTATCGACATAGCCGTCCACGCCATTGCTCACCACCCCCGGCAGGGCCGTGGTCCCCACGCCCACCACCGGCAGCCCTGCCATCATTGCCTCAATGAGGGCGAGACTGAGGCTGCCGTAACGGACGGGGCTGAAGAAATAGCGGTATCGGGCCATGAAGGCGGCGACCTCCATGTTGGGGATTTCTCCGAGCCCGCGCAGACGCTCAGACTCCATCCCGATGAGATCCAGGGCAAGCGTTCGCCGCGCCTGGGTGAAGAGATCGGCTCCGAGACGCCTTCCCCGCCGGTGCAAGTGGTTGACGACCACGATGCCTCGCGCCAGAGTTTCTGCCGGCGGCTGAACGACCGGCGGCGCAACCCCATGTTCGACGACCCTCCACGGGGTATCGCCGTTATCCCACATCAAGGCGTTATACGTTGTGACATGCACGAGCATGCCCCGCTCATGCGCAAAGAGATGGCGGCTTTCGGCGGCGTGAGGTTCCGGCGGATTGTGTTCCAGATACACGCAGGGCATCCGTCGCTGTGACGGCGTCAACAGCCGCTGTCCATCTTCCCAGTTCGACCGGGACTGGTAGATGATGCAGTCGAACTCATATCGTTGCAGTTCCTGCGGCGCCAGTTCATGCATGTTGCCGCCCCACGGAATGCGGTCGCCCAGCGGCCCATACCCGGGCTCGCCTCCCGTGGACACCGGGACATAGATCTCGTGCGGAAGATGCCCCAGGGAATACAGGTAATTCCCATGCACATGCCAAGTCAGGATGCGCAGGCGCCGGTCGCTCCCGGCCTGTTGCAGAGCCGACCAGCTCTTAGTGTCCGGCCCATTCACTTGCGGTCTCCTCCAGTGCCAGGCCTGCCTGGCCCAAGACCTGCGCCACCGTCACAGCTCGCGCGCAGGGGTGAGCATAAGGACACTCGGCATGAGGGCAAGGGCGGCATGGCGTATCCCAATGCAAGACAACATGCCGGCGCGCATCGCCCGGCGCCCACCGCCTCACGTCGCTCCCCGAAGCGATCACCACGCTACGGGTACCGACCGAGGCGGCCACATGCGAAATCCCGGTGTCGTTGCAGATCAAAAGCCGAGAGCGGCTCAAAAAAGCCGCCAGGCCGCCCAGCGACGTGGCGCCACATAAGTCGGTCACCGCGCCGGACGTCAAGACGCGCAAGTCCGTACACAGCTCCTGTTCCGCAGGGCTTCCTGTGACGGCCACCTGCCATCCATCCGACACCAGGGCGGCGGCTACAGCAGCGTATCGCTCCAGCGGCCAACGCCTTGAAAGCAGACGGGCGCCGGGATGCACCACGATGGTGCGCTCCGGTGCCAGACCATGTGCCTGCGCGACTCCGGCCGCTTCGGCATGATCGGCAGGCGTCAACTGAAACGAGGGTTTCGCGCTCTGGCTGACGGGCAGGCCCAGCCACTCCAGCAGCGCCAGATAGCGTTGGGCTTCAGGCAAGTCGTCCGGCCACGGCATGAGCCGCCCCGATTCCGCCATGCCCTCTTCGGGCACGAATCCGGCCCAGCGGCGCGCACGCATGGCGCGGACCACGCGATTGGAATGCAGGCCGCTGCCATGCATCTGAAGAATCAGATCGAAATGCCTTGTGGCCACTTCACGATAGAACTCCGGAAGCGCCCCGGACCGAACCTCCTGTTCCGGGAACGCCGGATCACCGGGAAATACAAGCAGCTCGTCGATGCAGTCGCGGTTGCGCTCCACCACCGGTGCTGCGGACTCGAGCCCGATCAATGCGATATGGCTGTCCGGAAACGCGGCGCGCAAAGCCTTGAACGCAGGCATGCTGCACAGCATGTCGCCAAGGTTGAGCGCCCGGAACACCGCAATGCGATTCACGGCAAGGCCCACCCAAAGCGCGAAGCCCCGACCAGCCGCCAAAAGATGGAAAGCGGCGGTATGACCACGGATGTGACGATCAGCTCAGCCAGATTGCGCAGGCTGAACGCGCTGTTCTGCAACCTGCGCCCCAGAAAATACAAAGTCATCAACGCCCATAAAGTGAGCGCCGCATCTGCCGCGACAGGCCGGCCGGCCAGCTGCGCCGCCACGAACGAAAGCAAGGCCGCCGATACGGCCAGATAGAACCAGGGACGTTCGCTGCGGATGCGCTCGCGATAGAGTTCGGGAAATTTCCGGTACAGCAGCACGTCGTACATGACTTTCTTCTGCATAGCGATGCCGGCGGCAAACGGCATGCACCGCAAGGGGTGCACGACCACGGCATCTCCGGCAACCGTGATGGCGCTGCCGCGCTCCAGCAGGTTGAAGTGCAGGTCGGAGTCCTCACGCCAGGCGGCGGTGTAGCGCTCATCGAATCCTCCGATCTCGGCCAGGACGTCGCGGCGGACAAAGCAATTGGCTGTGGCGAACTCCACCCGCGAAAGCTTGGCTGCATCGAGCTCGAGGTCGGTAGGATTCTCGGGAAGAGGCATGACAATACGCCCCACAGCCGCTTCGGCGCCGCTGGCCATGGCGGCCAGACCCGCTTCCAGCCACCCCGGCTCGGGCAGCGTGTCATCGTCGGTGAAGGCGATGATCGGCGACTTGGCCGCACGCCAGCCTGCATTGCGCGCGCCGGCCGGGCCTTGCGTGTCGCGCACCGGCACATAAAGCAGGCGGGGCCGGCCGCCGGTGGCGATGGCCATCGAATCCACCAGCGCGCGGGTGCGCGCGCTCGGTCCGTCGTCGCACACAATGATCTCGTAGTCGTCCCGGCCTATGGTCTGGCGCCGAAGAGCGTGAAGGCAGCGTTCGAGCAGATCGGGCCGGTTCCATGTCGGGATCACGACCGAAATAAGCGGTTGCCAAGTCTTCATCAGGATTTCTCCACTAAGAAATTGCCGATTACCAACGCATCCAGCGGCGATGTGCAGAAAGACTCCAGCGCATCGCGTGGTGTGCAGACCACCGGTTCGCCGCGGGTATTGAAGGACGTGTTCACCAGCACGGGCACACCCGTCAGTTCGGCGAAGGCTCGCAAGAGGTCATAGAGCAGGGGATTCTGCTGCGCCTTGACCGTTTGCACCCGCGCCGTTCCGTCGGTATGCCTGACCGCCGGGATGAGATCCGCCATGTCAGGCAAGACATCGAAGACGAAAAGCATGTAGGGCGCATCGATCTCATCCCGACCCCGCGCATCGAACCACTCGTGCGCCCTTTCTTGAACCACGACCGGTGCAACAGGACGGAAATCCTCGCGGTCCTTTAGTTCGTTCAGCCGGGCCTGCATTTCCATTCGGCGCGGCGATGCCAGGATGGAACGGCTACCCAGGGCGCGAGGTCCGAACTCCATGCGGCCCTGGAACCACGCCAGTATCTTTTCATCGGCCAATAGTGCGGCGGCTTCCTCGGCCACGTTTTCCATGCGCCGGAAGCGCACGCCCGACCGGTCCAGGAAACGCGAGATCTCGGCGTCGCTGTACGCAGGTCCCAGGTAGGCGTGGTCCATGTTCCAGCTACGACGCCGATCGCGATGCAGGAAGTCCAGCCACAAAGCCGCCCCCAGGGACGTACCAGAATCGCCGGCCGCCGGCTGTACCCACACCCTGCGGAAGGGCCCCTGATCGGCCAGCTTGGCATTCATCACGCAGTTCAGCGCCACCCCGCCTGCCATGCAGAGGTTCTCGCTGGCGGTACGTTCATGCAGCCAACGAACGATATCGAGAACGGTTTCCTCCAGCACTTGTTGCAGGGAGTGCGCGATATCCATGTGGCGCTGTTCGAAGGTATCGCCTCGACGGCGGGCAGGACCGAAGAGCTCGACAAAGTCGGCGGAAGCCAGCCGGTAGCCGCCTTCGCCATCACTCTCGACGATGCGCCGGAATGCATCGACATGCACGGGCTTGCCGTAGGACGCCAACGCCATCACTTTGTATTCGTCGCTGGAATGCAGAAAGCCCAGATAGCGGGTGAGCTCTTCGTACAGCAGGCCGAGTGAATGAGGAAGATTCACTTGTCGCAGCCGCTCGTACTGTCCATCATGAAAGTGTCCGCAGCTCGTCGAGACCCGTTCGCCGCGACCATCCATGGTCAGTACGGCGGCCTCTTCGAAGGGGCTCGCCAGAAAAGCGCTGGCCTCGTGCGTCAGGTGGTGTTCCAGGAAGGTCCAGCGGGCCAGCACGTCGTCAAGCTTCGTACCAACGAAGCGCTCCTGCAAGTGATGGGGATATCCCGAAACGAGCTGGCGCGGCGCGTTCACGATGTAGGAAAGGAAAAGCGGATCCCACGGCCCGACCCCGTCCTTGCGCGGTTGAGCGGAAGGCTCCAGCGGAATCTCTATCTTGTCCCCGGGCGCCAGTTCGGCGCGCAACAGTTCAGGATCGAACGAGTATCCGAACCGGTCGACTTCGCTCAGGTGAATGCCGGCCTCTTCAAGACAATAGGCAATCGCATGCCAGGGCTGCTGCCAAGCGGAAAATGGTACGGGCCGTTTTCCATGCTTGATGCGGGTGAAGCGTTCCTCCTCGGCGGCAGCGATCACCCGGCCATCGGCGACCAATGTGGCGGAGCAATCGTGGAAGGCGGCATTGATTCCAAGCGTGTACATACAGTCTCCAAGAGCTGCTGGGCAGCGCATGC